>CALDZQ010000332.1 GCA_937944035.1 uncultured Neomegalonema sp.
TTCACACGCTCTGACGCGATCTGGCACCAGCCGCCGGGCGCGCAGCCCAGATCAACCACCCGTACTCCGGGTTTGAAGAACTTGAATTTATCGTCAATCTCCGAAATCTTAAACGCCGCCCGTGAGCGCCGGTTTTCCGCATTTGCACGCTTGACATAAGGATCGTTCAGCTGCCGTTGCAGCCAATTCTTTGACGACAATTTACGCCCTTTGGCCGTCTTCACCCGCGTGAACAAGTGTCGTTGACCGCGTCCTGAATCGCCTTTTTCACCACCGCTCATCGCGCCTGATCCTCACGATTCATCAATCCGTACAACAACCCCTCGCGCAAGCCGCGATCGGCCACCCGCAATTTTTCGGTCGGCCAGTAGTGCAGGATTGAGCTGAGTATCGCCGCTCCTGAAATCACCAATTCAGACCGATCATCTCCGATACATGGGATTTGCGAGCGTTGACCGTGATCCATCGCCAGCAGATCATCAATCAGTGTCGATAACGCCACACGTCCCAGCCACAGACCATCCACGCGCGAACGATTGTAACGCGGCAAATCCAGATACACTCCCGCAAGAGTCGTGATCGTCCCCGATGTACCCAGCAACTGCATTCGCGCCAGCCGATCCTCCGTGGCCCCCGCTCCATTTGCGGCGAAAGGCTCGATCAGAGATTTCGTGAATTCCCGCATCGCATCAAAGCGTTCACGGTCATTGGGTAAATTCTTAAACCGCTCCGCCAGCGTCACAACACCCACCGGAAGCGATGTCCAATGCGCGTTCTCTGACAGGGTTTTAACATCACGCTTAAACGCCTCTTCATCCGTCGAAACCGGATGCACACCAAGCAGAATGTCCCGCCGCCGCTCACGCGGCATGTCGCGCAAGTCAATCCAAACCAATTCGGTGCTGCCACCGCCAATATCGAACACCAGCAAGCAATCACGACGCGAATCGAACAACGGCGCACAGCCCGCAACCGCCAGCCGCGCCTCCTCACCCGCCCCGATAATATCGAGAGACAGGCCCGTCTCAAGCCGCACCCGCTCAACGAACTCAGGCCCGTTCCATGCCCTGCGGCAAGCCTCAGTGGCGATGGCACGGGCGCGTGTCACGTTCCGGCGCGCCATTTTCTCCGCACAAACATGCAGCGCCTCAACAGCACGGTCCATCGCTCCGACGCTCAACACGTTGGATTCGCCAACGCCTTCACCCAAGCGCACAACGCGTGAAAAAGCGTCCATGACCCGAAAACCATCGCCGTCAGGACGGGCGATCAACAGGCGGCAATTATTGGTTCCAAGATCAAGGGCGGCGAAAATATGATCGTGACGTCCCCGTGAGGGGCGCGCATGAGCATTCTCTCGACCCTTATCGGACGCCCTCCTGTTCGGATGTCCGGACCTATGCCCCGACCGCCCATCACCGTTATCCGGCGACGGGTCGGCAGATGCGTCGCGCGGTGGCGCCACGGTGTTTCCTCTCAACATCACAGGTGCGCGCCAGCACAAAATGCCTCGCGCAACTCTGCGGTTTATACAAACGGATTACGTAAACCGGCGTAATCCTATCTCGTTGAGAGTCACACTAGCAGCAGCGGATGCGATCGGGAAGGATTATGCGCAGACTGCCTCAAGTTCGTTGCCCACCACGCTGATCCCGTCTCCCTCCACGGGCGCAATCGGGTCCAGGCCCAGCGCTTGGCATGTGCCGATCGACAAACGCGCATCATTCAGCGTGTAGAAATGGAAGGACCGCACACCCTGATCCCGCAATTCATCGCACTGACCCGCACAAACCGCGAGTGCGAGTTCGTGCCCCGCGCCCCGCGCTTCGGCCTTGGCAAAGCGTTCCAACAGCCGCGCGGGGACCGTAGCACCGCAGCGGGCGGCGAAGCGGGCGATTTTGGAAATGTCTCTGATTGGCATTATGCCGGGGATAATCGGCACATCAATAGCCTCTGCCCGGCAGTTCTCAACATATCGGTAAAAGTCATTGTTATCGAAGAAAAATTGCGTGATGATTGCATCCGCACCCGCGTCAACTTTACGCTTCAAATGGTCAAAATCCGCTTTTTCCCCGCGCGATTCGGGATGCGGTTCGGGGTATCCCGCTACCGCAATTTGCATCCGCGTCTCACGACGCAGGCCCGTCACCAGATCAGCCGCGCTCTGAAACCCTTGCAAATGCTGGCTTACCGCACCTCCCGCACCCGCATCGCTATCACCGCGCAGCGCCACAACCCAGCGTGCGCCGGCCGCCTCATACGCCCTCGCCTGAGCCAGCGTTTCCGCCTCGCTTGCCCCCGCACAGGTCAGATGCCCCGCCACAGGAAGCGCGGAATGCTGGGCTTTCAGCGTCTCCAGCGACCGCAGCGTCTTGCCTTTATCCGCACCATTCGCCCCGTGAGTCACCGACACAAAGCGCGGTTTAAAGCGCAAAACGTCACCAATACAGCGCTGTAAAGATGCCATCCCGATGTCATTGGACGCAGGAAAAACCTCAAAGGAAACCTGAAGCGATGCTGAAGCTGACATGGTGCTCTCCAATAAATTTAATATAATTATGCATATCAGGATTTCCTTATGTGCAAATATGAAATATCAAGCTCATATCGAATTTTACAATTCAAACCGGTTGTGTCTCCGCTACGGTACGAAAATGACCGCTGTCGTGATTCATTGATACGAAGTCGTCCCCGACGCATCTGTCAGCACGGTGCAGCGATATGCGGGATTGAGACTAAGGGAGAAGGCCAATGCCACAGGTTACAATCGTCTACTGGCGCGATATGCCCGCGCAGGTGATCGTCAAAGCGGGTCGAAAAAACGCGAAACGGCAACTGCCGGAGCGCTTTGAGCAGGCCATCGACCGCGCGGCCATGAAAAGCGGCGCGGCCAGCACCGACGACTACCTCGCCGCCTGGCGACGCGGCGATCCTTATGACGCGGAAGGCAGCGATCTCGAAGCAATCGTCGAGGCCGAAGCCGCTCGCATCGAAAGCCAATACGATCAAGAGGCGCTGAAAGCCCTTATCGCATCGGGTGGCAGCGCAAGCTGAACCGCTTCGGGCTATTCTTATACAAATCAAGACATGGAGCGTTTTGACCATGACCGTGAAAAACGCTGAAAAACAAACCCCGGCCGACCGGGCATCAATCGGGAAGAAAGCTATGGCGCTACTATCGTCACTCTTCGGGTCGAAAGAAGACCGCTCCTCGCGCAGCGATCACGACCAACTTGCGGTCAGCGCATTCCTTCAGGATTGCTCAATCGAGGTGATGCCCCGCACGGCGGCCAAGGTCGAGGATTTCAAAGCGATCCTTGCCCCCGGAACCCGCGTGTACATCGCCCATATCGAGGGTACGCCGATTGAGGAGATGGTCGATACGGCCAAGCGCCTCGCGGATGACGGCTTCAATGTGATGCCCCACTTCCCGGCCCGCATCATCAAAGATGCGGCAATGCTTGAAGACTGGATTGACCGCTATCAAAGCGAAGCCGGTGTCGATCAGGCGCTGCTGCTGGCAGGCGGGGTTGATAAACCGCATGGCTCGCTGGCCTCCTCAATGGACCTGATGGAGACGGGCCTGTTCGGCAAAAAAGGCTTCAAACGCCTGCACGTTGCAGGACACCCCGAAGGCAACAAAGACATTGATCCTGACGGTTCCGACAAAAACGTCATGGATGCCCTGCGCTGGAAGCAGAAATTCACCGAGACCAGCGACGCGGAAATGGCCCTCGCCACGCAGTTCTGTTTCGAGGCCGCGCCCGTGATCGAATGGGCCGACCGACTCAAAGCCGAAGGCATCACCATCCCGATTCATATCGGCGTTGCCGGTCCGGCAAAGCTGCAAACGATGATTAAATTCGCCATTGCCTGCGGCGTCGGCCCGTCCTTACGGGTGCTGCAACGCCGCGCGGCCGATGCGACCAAGCTGCTTTTGCCTTTCACACCCGACGAGTTCGTCACTGAGCTTGCCCGTCACAAGGCCGCAACGCCGGACTTCAATATCACCCGTGTCCACTTCTTCCCGCTGGGCGGCATCGGCAAATCCGCCGAGTGGATCAACGAGAACCGGAACACCTAGACCCCCTTACCCAAAGCGTCACCCCCACACCTGTTCCGGGGGTCCAGTCCCGACGGCAACGCCGCTCTGGATTGTCGGAACAAGTCCGACAATGACATTCAGCACAAACCAATCGCATCCGGCATCAGCCGGGGGCAGCGACTTTAACCATTCCTGCGAGCATTACGCACTCAACACCTGAATGAAAGACACCGCCCATGACGCGCACTGTTCTCGAATCGAAAACCAAAACCGTCATCATCGGTTTTGACGAACCCTTCTGCGTCATCGGAGAACGCATCAACCCGACGGGCCGAAAAAAGCTGGCCGCCGAGTTGGAAATGGACGATTTCACCACCGTTGAACGCGACGCGCTTGAGCAGGTGGCTTGCGGCGCGACCGTTCTCGACGTGAACTCCGGCGCGGTGTTCAACAACAAGATGGCGGAAGACCCCCGCTATGCCGACAATAACTTCGTCGAGCCACCGCTGATGCGCGAACTCATCACCCGCATTCAGGCCATTGTCGATGTGCCGCTGTGTATCGACAGCTCGGTCCCCGGCGCGCTCCAGAACGGGCTGGAGGCAGCAGAAGGCCGTCCGCTCCTGAATTCGGTCACGGGCGAGGAAGACCGCCTCGAACTGGTCCTGCCGCTGGTCAAGAAATACAACGTCCCCGTGGTCGCGATCTCAAACGATGACACCGGCATTTCCGAAGACCCCGAAGTCCGCTTTGCGGTTGCCAAAAAGATTGTCGAGCGCGCCGCCGATTTCGGCATCCCCGCCCATGACATCGTCGTTGACCCGCTGGTTATGCCCATCGGTGCGATGAAAACCGCCGGACAGCAGGTTTTCACCCTCGTCCGCCGTTTGCGTGACGAGCTGGGCGTGAACACGACATGCGGGGCGTCAAACATCTCGTTCGGCCTGCCCAACCGTCACGGCATCAACGGCGCGTTCCTGCCGATGGCCATTTGTGCGGGCATGACCTCCGCCATCATGAACCCGGTCCGCCCGCAGGAGATGGAGGCCATCCGCGCCGCCAACTTCCTCATGGGCAACGACGACAGCGGCGCGGCATGGATCAAGCATTGCAAGATGATGGAAGCGGTCGATAAGGGCGAAATATCCTTCCCCGAAGCCGCCGCAGCAGCAGCGAAAAGCAGCACCGGGGGCCGTCGCGGCGGCGGCCGCTCGCGCAGAAGCGTGTAACGTGACATTTGTCACACCCTAAGCGCGATTTACGCGCTACACAGAATATGTCAGGGGCACTTTCTTCCCATCACGGCCTCTGGCATTTCTTGTTTTCTCCCATTGACCTTGACGCCGTGTTCTCAGGACGCGGCGTTTTTTTGCGCGGGAATAGCGGAGAAGACTACGACAATTCCGTATTTCAACTGCTCATGCAAAAAGCGTTGTCATTCCGGCGAAAGCCGGAATCCATCGTTCAAAAAGTCCCGGCAGTCGATCTTATAAATTATGGACGCCAAGGAGTGCTGCGAAGTGGATACCCCGCCTTCGCGGAGTATGGCATTGTAATTATAGATATAATTCCAAAACAACTCATCCCAATCAAGCAGACGCATTGACGTAAAGACTATAGCGTTTTCAAGGGCAGCGGGTTCATTGCCCGATCCGGAAAACGCGATGAAACAAGATGTTAGAGCATCCTGAATGATCCTTATATCGTTCAGGATGCTCAACAGGCTGCGGAACAACGATCTTGCGTCATAAAAAAAGCTGTCACTCCCGTGAAAACGGGAGTCTACTTTTCAACATTCTCTAAAGGCTGGTTCACTGTGGCATGTCAGAAAAGACGAATATTTTCAGTTATTTGAATGTCAGCAATATTTGAAAAATGGATTCCGGCATCCGCCGCGTGATCCTCGCCCCGGATTTGCAAGACAACCTCTTCGCAACGCCCGCAGGAGCAGCATTGCGAGGCAAGATAACCTTCAACACCCGCCAGGCATGGGTCCGCCATGACGATCATTACCACGTCGATTT
>CALDZQ010000333.1 GCA_937944035.1 uncultured Neomegalonema sp.
CATCTGCGACGCATCGGGGCTCGAACATTCGACCAACTCATTAACGCCATCGGTGAAATCTGCGGCCTCTTCACACCAGACGAGTGCTGGAATTATTTCAACGCAGCAGGGTATGCCTCAGCATAAAAGCAAAATGCTCTAGAGCATCCTGAACGATATAAGGATCTTTCAGGATGCTCTAACTTCTTGTTTTGGCGCGTTTTCCGAGTCGGGCAATGAACCCATTGCCCTTGATAACGCTATAGCGGGTGATTACCACGTTATCGCAGCAGGGTGAGGAGATTGGCGGCGGCGAGGAAATCGCGTTCTTTTTTGGCGGCTGCCTCGATAGCGAGGTCGTCCGGCCCCCAATTCTCAGCCTGCCATTCCTCGTCCACCCGCGAGGCTTTCCATACCGCCTCCGCACCCGCGTGGCCTTCCGAGACCGCGAGCGCCAGCACAAGCGAGCCGGAGAGCGCCGTCAGATCATGCAGGCCCGCGAGCGCGATGTCGTCATGGGACGCGACCCGACCGCGCATAACAGACAGGGCTTTCGGCGGTTGCTCCGCGTGGATCACACCGACGACCAGCACCAAGCGCACATCATGCGCCTGTGCCAGCCAATCGAGATACGGCTCCCATGCCGCCTCCTGCCGCTCGACCAACGGCGCCGGATGACCCGCGCGGTAACACAGGAGGTCAGAGCCGCCGTATCCCGCGACCTCGTCGATCACCGCCTCACGGTTCTTCGAGACGCCGTCAATCGCGGTGTTGAGATATTTGGTGAGCGGCATCGTGTCAGGGTCGACCTGCCCGTCCTGCGCCTCCCACTCTTGGGCAATCGCATCGGCCAGCGCGCGCGTGGGGATGAGGAGCGGCGCTTTTGCCGGGGTGCGGATCGGACGGCCATCGAGATGGATGGTGAAGCCTTGAGCTAAAGCAGCAACATCGGTTTTGGTCCAGAAGCGTTTTGCGTTCATCCGCGCCCCCAAAGGTCTTCAAGCGCGCCGTCAAGCTGCGCGAAGTCATCGATAATGATGTCAGCACCCGCCTTTCGCAGAACCTCGACCGGATGATAGCCCCAGCTGACGCCGATGGCGGCGCAGCCGTAGGATTTGGCCATGAGAATGTCGAAGGTGGTATCGCCGATCATGATTGTGTCGGCGGCGGCGGCTCCGGTCAGGCGGGCGCAGTTTTCCAGCATTCCGGGATGAGGCTTTGATGGCGCATCATCAGCGGATTGGGTCGCGGTGAAGAAAGGGCGCATGGCGTGAACATCCATTGAATGCTCCAGCCCGCGCCGTGCCTTACCCGTGGCGACGGCGAGAAGAGCGTCCGTAGACGCCAACCGCTCAAGCGCGGCGTAAGCGCCGGGATAAAGCACACCATCCGCCGCGCTGCTTTCCTTGCGCAAGGCGATGGAGGCGGCACGAAACGCCTGATCGAGATGAAGCCGCGTGGGCGCATCCTGATCGGGGGCCAGCGCCGCGACCGCTTCGGGGACCGACAGACCGACAATGCCGCGCACGGCTTCGCTGGTCGGCGCGGGTAATCCGGAACGCTCGAACGCCGTGCGCATCGCTGAGATTATGGCATGGACGCTGTCGATCAACGTGCCGTCGCAGTCGAAAACGGCCAAGCGGAGAGCGCTCATCGCTTCTTACCCTGAGTTTGCTCGAACATTTCCGGCAGCAGGTCGTCATCGTCTTGCATGTTCACATCCCAGCCGAACAAACGCCAGCTATGGGCCATATGCTCGGAAAGCGGGGCGCGGAAATCGAGGATGCGACCCGAACCGTCGGGATCGGGGACTTGCAGGCGGCGCGAATGGAGGTGGAGCTTGCGGCTGACCGCGCCCTCGACCCGCTTTTCGGCTTCCTCGGAACGGGGGCCGTATTTGCCGTCGCCGATGATGGGATGCCCGATCAGCGACAGATGCGCACGGATCTGGTGCGTGCGGCCTGTAACCGGACGCACCACGAGCCAGGATGTGCGGGTCGAGGCGGTGTCTACGACAGCATAATCGGTGATGGCGCGCTTGGCTCCGAAATGCTCATCGACTTCATTGGGGTCAATGCAAGTCATCTTTTCGCCGTGGCTGCCCGGCGCTTTCATCAGGCCCGCTTTGATGGTCCCGTCACGCGGCTTGGGAACACCGATCACCGCAGCCCAGTAGGTTTTGCGCGCCGCTTTCGAGCGGAATGCCGCTGTTAGATTGCGGGCGGCCAACCCGGTGCGGGCCAGCATCAGCAGGCCGGAGGTGTCTTTATCGATCCGGTGGACCAGTTTCGGGGTCTCGCCACCATCCGCCAGCGCCGGGAGCATTCCGTCGATATGGCGGTTCTGGCCCGTGCCGCCCTGTACCGGAATTCCGGCAGGTTTATTGATGACGATGAGATTTTCATCCTCGTACATCACGATGTCGCGGATGAACTTCGCATCCGCCGCCGGAACCTCCGGCCCGCGCGGTTTTGCGGGCGCGGAATCTTTGGGCAAGGGCGGGATGCGGACGGTCATGTATTCTTCGAGACGGTGGCCGGATTTAACCTTGCCGCCATCGACACGGATGTCGCCCTTGCGCAGCAGTTTCTCGATCAGCCCTTGGGTCAGCTGCGGAAAGCGCTCGCGCAGCCAGCGGTCGAGCCGGCGGTCCGCATCGGCGGCGGTTATTTCAATGTGATCGACGCCGCTCATGACAGGATACTCCGTGCGAGAAAGACGCCTGCGATCAGCGCGCCGATGGAAAGGATGACCGAGCCGAGAACATAGCCCCCCGCCGCAATGGCCCTGCCCTGCTCTAACAAGCGGAAAGCGTCAAGCGAGAAGGCGGAAAAGGTGGTGAAGCCGCCCAAAATTCCGGTCAGGAGGAAGGGTTGGACATTCGGCCCGAATTCCGTGGCACGGGCCAGCAATAAAGCGGCGGCGATGCCCATGACGAGCGAGCCGATGACGTTGACGAGCATCGTGCCATACGGGAAATCCGGCCCCGCAAGGCGCATCACCCAGCCGACCGATAAAAACCGCAGCGCCGCCCCGATGGCCCCGCCCAATGCTACAAAAATCACCGTCATGGGCGAGGCTATACCGCGCGATAGCGACGCTGCGCAATGATCGCTTTCAGCTTGCCTTCTCGCGGTCTCTGAGACGAGCCTCGCGCAGCGCGGCGGATTCGCGTCCCGTGCCGTTATTTGGGGGGGCAGGCGTGGCGGGCGCGGACTGCGGGTCTTGGGCGATGCCGAGCCATTCCCGGTAGGTCGGGTTATTATACAGTGCAGCAGGGCGATACTTATCTTCGCGATCCCGGAAAAGAACAGAGGGAGCGCGGACACGGTGCTCCAGCGACGGGTGCAACTCCACGTCATCAAGACCCGCGCGCGGGCTTGCCTCGTAACAATTATGCGGGAAGTTTCCGGATTCATCATGCTGAATCCCCAGCGCATCGGGCCAAAGCTGAAAGTACCATCTGTCAATCTGAAGCCCGACCGCTTTTGCTTCCTTCGCCATCCAGTTCAACGCGATGTCCGACAAGCGGGATTCATCTTCGGGATAGCCGCCGCCAATGTCTGTGTGCGCACCCGCGAAACACATCTCAAGCATACGTTGGGAATGGTGCGGATCATCTTCGAGCGCTTTTTTCGACTCGGCATGAGGTGTATCCTCATGCTCCCAGCGGACCAGTGCGAAGAGATCACGCATCTCATCCACCGCTATCGCGTGACGGGCATAGGGAACGCGTGAGCTGAGCGTTCTGTCGTCGAAGACCATGCGCGTGAAAAATGTCATCGTCTCCCACGGTGTATAAGTGCGGCCCCCGATCCCCCCGGCCAATGCACCCGGACAGCGGATATGGCAGTAGAGAAAATAGGCAAGACCGGGCAAAAAGGTTAAACCGATCAGCCATTTGGAAGACGAGAAGAAAGTCGTCCAAAATCCTGTTGAAGATTCTTCAGTCCCGATACTGACCGCCAACAAAGGCCAGAGGAAGTTGGTTGTGGCACTGATGAGCAGTGATAAGGCAAGCAGTGCCGCGACAAAAACTCCGAGCAAAGCGAAGACCGCGCGCCTGTGCCACATTGAGGACACCGTATCGAAGACGCCGATGAAGTAAGGCACAACATTGGATTTGCCGCGATCCGGGATGACCTCGAATACCTTCTTTTTCTTCTCAGATTGAACCCGAATATCGCTTTTGTAGCGATCCCTAAAATCCGCTGCGAGGATGGAGCGTTGGTCCAGACGTTCTTTTTTGCGCTGATACAAGCGTTCGGCCTTGTCGGGCAGCGGCTCACCAGGCCGACCGAACTTCTCCAGCAACTGCGCCCGATAGTCTTCCAGGCGCACAGATCCGGTGTGTTGGTAGACCTTGGTGACACCCTCCTTCGCGATTTTGCGAATTGTTTTGGCATCGCGCGGTAGCGGTTTATCGCCGTAAGCTGTAGGGATTCCGCAATGACTGAGCACACCACCAAGAAGGCGCACTGTGTAAGCGCCACGGCTGAACCCGAAAAGGTAGATCTTGTCCCCCGGTCGCCACAGCCGGATAATTGCCGCATAGCAGTCGACGACATTCGTTGTCAGCCCCCAACCCGTTGCCATGCCCACCACATTTCTGATCCGGACATAAGTGCGTTTTAACGCCCCACTGCCGGGTGGCGCGGTTCCGACACCGCCATCGTAGAAAGTCAGCTGCTCGCCCGGATCAATGGTGGTATCCGGCCCGCAGCGGGTGGCGCGGAACAGTTTGTAAATATTGCTGCGCCGCTCGTCAAAACTGATGCCGGAGCGCTGCCCCGTACCATCAGAAAATATGATAATATTTTTCGCCATTGGCCCCCCGCGATGGGTTAACGCTACAGATCAAATAAGACGGCGGCAAGTAAAGGTTACGCAACGTTATCATCGCACTGAAATATTCATTTTGAAGACCGGTACAAAAGACCGACATGAGATGGTGCGTCAATCGTTCAGGAAGCGGCGGGTGGACCTGCGGCGGGTCGTGCGCGTATATTTTCGTTATGCTTCGCAAGATTTTGAAAATTTTTCATACGGTTTCAGCCTGCGGCCTGATTGGCGGCTTGGGCTGTTACATGGTGCTGCTGGTCTTTGCGCCGCAAGCGACCCCTGCCGCCTATGCGGATTTGCGGGAGTCTATCGCGCTGGTCAGCAATTATGTCCTTGTCCCGTCGCTCGGCATCGCACTGGTAAGCGGCCTTTTCGCTATGGCGTTTCACATACCGTTTATGGACAAGGGCTGGGCCTGGGCGAAGACGGCGATGGGCATTTTGATGTTCAAGGGTGTGCTGACCGTCGTTGGTGCGAAGGCAGACTACGCCGAAGGGGTCTCGCGCAAGATCGCAAACGGGGAACCTGTGAAAGGTGTTCTGGAGGACGCGCTGGCGTATGAATGGGCGACGCTTTGGATCGTGTTGGCGCTGTCGATTGCGAATGTGGTGCTGGGCATCTGGCGACCGCGTTTTTCCCGTTCCGCTCCCGCGCCGCGACAAGAGCCAGCGGAGTGACGCGATAAATACTCGCCACATGAGAAAACCCGGTTTAACACTGCCCGCATGAATACGATTCTCGATAAGATCAAAGCTTATAAGCTGGAAGAAATCGCCGCGCGCAAGGCTGCGCGGGCGCTTGGCGATGTTGAAGCCGCTGCACGCGATGCTCTACCCGTGCGCGGATTTGCGGATGCGCTGGATGCAAAGGTGGCTGCCGGGGGCTATGCCCTGATTGCTGAAATCAAGAAGGCGAGTCCGTCAAAAGGATTGATTCGCGCGGATTTCGACCCCCCTGCCCTTGCAAAAGCCTATGAAGATGGCGGCGCGGCGTGTTTGTCGGTTCTGACTGATGCGCCCTCGTTTCAAGGGACCGAGGCGTTTCTGGTGGCAGCGCGCGAGGCGGTTGACCTGCCCGCACTTCGCAAGGATTTTATGTACGACACCTATCAGGTTGCCGAAGCGCGGGCTTTGGGGGCGGATTGCATCCTCATCATCATGGCCAGTGTTGAGGACAGCCTGGCCGCCGAGTTGGAGGCCGCCGCGACCGAATGGGGCATGGATTCGCTGATCGAAGTGCATGATGAGGACGAGATGGAGCGCGCTTTGCGGCTTTCGTCGCAGCTGATAGGGGTGAATAACCGCAACCTCAAGACATTCGAGACTTCGCTGGAAACTACCGAGCGGCTCGCGCCGATGTTGCCTGAGGACAAGGTGCTGGTGGCGGAGTCGGGGCTGTTCGCACCCGCTGATCTGGCACGGCTCGCCAAAGTGGGGGCGCAGCGGTTTTTGATCGGCGAAAGCCTGATGCGGCAGGAAGATGTTGCGGCGGCGACACGGGCGATTTTGGGCTGATTTTCAGGAATTCTCGCGAAGCACCCGTCCGGCGAGATAAAGAGAGCCGCAGATCAGGATGCGCGGCGGCTCCAGGTCGCTGCTTTCTTCGCCCGCGATCAACCGCAGGGCCGAGGTGACATCTTCAACCGCAATGGCGTCCAGATCACTGTCGAGGGCGGCGTCCATCAGGTCTTCGGCATCAAGCGTGGCCTGCTCACCTGGGATGGAAACGCAATAGACGCGGCGGACGAGGCCGTGAAAAGGTTCGAGATAGCCCGCAGGATCTTTGGTGTTGAGCATCCCGCAGACCATATAAAACGGCTTTGGCGCGTGTTCTTCCATATCGGCGATCAGAACGGCCAACACTTGCCCTGCGGCAGGATTGTGACCGCCGTCAAGCCAAAGCTCGCTGCCTTCAGGGGATGCGTCGATAAGCGGACCCTGCCGCAGACGCTGCATACGGGCGGGCCAGTCGACTTGCGTAACCGCTTTCGTGGCAACGCGGACGGCATCATGCCCAAGCAGAGAGAGCGCCATAATCGCCGCGCCCGCATTCTCATACTGGTGCTCGCCCAGCAAGGCGGGCTGTGGCAAATCAACGAGACCGTCGGGATACTGGACCGAAAACCCGTTCGCCTCGCGCCTGACAGACCAATCCGCACCGTAAGAATAAACCGGAGCACCCAGTGCCGCCGCACGTCGGGCGATGGCTTCCAACGCCTGTTCGTCCTGAGCGCCGACCACGACGGGAACGCCCATTTTTATAATCCCGGCCTTCTCCCGTGCGATGGCTTGCAGCGTATCGCCGAGATAGGCTTGATGGTCCATCGATACGGGCGTGATGACGCAGAGCGCGGGTTTGTCGATCACATTCGTCGCGTCCAACCGCCCGCCAAGACCGACTTCGAGGATACAGTAATCCGCAGGGGTGCGTGAGAATGCCAAGAAAGCGGCAACGGTGGTTATCTCAAAAAAGGTGATCGGCTCACCGCCATTGGCCGCCTCGCATTCCTCCAGCAGATCGGCGAGAGCATCCTCTTCGATCAACTCTCCAGCGAGGCGGATGCGTTCGTGAAAGCGGGCAAGATGAGGGGAGATATAGGCATGAACGGTTTTGCCATCCGCCTCTAGCCCCGCCCGGATGAATGCGCCCGTCGAGCCTTTGCCGTTGGTTCCCGCGATGTGAATCACAGGCGGAAGGTTGCGTTCGGGATTGCCGAGAATGTCGAGAAGGCGCTGCATCCGGTCGAGGGACAGGTCGATGACTTTCGGGTGCAATTCGAGCAAGCGCGCGAGAATTGCGTCGCTTTTCGCGCTGGTCAGGCCGCTCATTTGGCGGGCGTCTCGGTCGCGTGAGCAGCCATTTCGGCCGTCGAGGGCAAAGCGGGAGCGTGTGGGGGGAGTTTAAGCAGCAGGCGGAGCAACTTACCGATCTCGGCCGGCATATTGCGGCGGTCGAGAACCATGTCGAGCATTCCGTGTTCAAGCAGGTATTCGGCGCGCTGGAAGCCTTCGGGCAGTTTTTCGCGGATGGTCTGTTCAATTACGCGGGGGCCGGCAAAGCAGATCAGGGCGTTCGGTTCGGAAATCTGTACATCGCCCAGCATCGCGTAAGACGCGGTAACGCCGCCCGTGGTTGGGTGCGTGAAAACGGAGATATAGGGCAGTTTCGCCTCGCGCAGCATTTGCACGGCGATGGTGGTGCGGGGCATTTGCATCAGGGATAAAATCCCCTCCTGCATCCGCGCACCGCCCGCCGCCGAAAACATGATAAAGGGGGCGTTTTCGTCG
>CALDZQ010000334.1 GCA_937944035.1 uncultured Neomegalonema sp.
GCGGGCCTCTCCTACCTGTTGCTGCTCGTCGGCTTGAATCTGTCCGGCGTGTTCGAGGTGAATGCCACGGTCAGCGGCGGTGACGAGATCGCCAATAGCGGCGGCAATCTTGGCGCTTTCTTCACTGGTGCGCTGGCAGCCGTGGTCGCCACACCGTGTACAGCGCCCTTCATGGCCGCCGCGTTGGGCGCGGCGCTGACCATGAGCACCCCGGCAACGATGGCGATTTTCGCCGTGCTCGGCCTCGGCCTCGCCTTCCCGTTCCTGCTGCTCAGCATCAGCCCCGGCATCGCCCGCCGGATGCCGAGACCCGGTGTCTGGATGGTCCGCCTGAAGGAATTTCTGGCCTTCCCGATGTATGCCAGCGCCGCTTGGCTGCTCACGGTTCTGGGCGCATTGTCCGGCACAGCGGCAATCCTGAGCGCGTTGATGGGCGCGGTCCTCGTCGGCATGGCCGCTTGGGCCTTTGGTGTCGCACAGGAAAGCGGGCGTAAGGGCCAGCTTCTCGGCTACGGCACGGCCCTCGCCTCCATCGCCGGCGTTCTGGCGATGACGCTGCAACTCGGCACAGTGCCAGCAGGTGACAACGCCTCGGCATCATCAACACACGCAGGTCCGTATGAACCGTACTCATCCGCACGACTGTCCGAGCTGCGCGCCGCTGGCGAACCGGTCTTCATCAACCTGACCGCCGATTGGTGCATCACCTGCAAAGTGAACGAGCGCATGGCGTTTGGCGAGGATTTCCGAGATGCGCTCAAAACCAACGGCGTAACCTATCTTGTCGGGGATTGGACCGCCCGCGACCCCGAAATCACCGCGCTGCTCGATCAGTTCGGGCGCGTGGGCGTGCCGATGTACGCGGTCTTCCCGCGTGAGGGCGATCCGGTACTGCTGCCGCAAATTCTGACCAGCGACCGCATCCTCAGGGCATTAGGGGAAGTCTGAGAGCCAGCTGCGGCGTTGTTTTTCTTGGCGAACCCGGCACACCGTCTATATAGTGGTTTAAATGAACAGTAAGGAAGAAGACATCATGCTGAGGAAACGCAATTTCGCTGCGATCATCGCAACCGCTGCCGCCGTATTGGTAACAGCGCCCGCATTCGCTGAAGGGGACGCCAAAAAAGGCGCTAAAGTCTTCAAAAAATGCAAAGCCTGCCACGTTGTCGATAGTGACAAAAACAAGGTCGGTCCCAGCCTTCAGGGCGTTATGGGCCGCAAGGCGGGTACGGTCGAGGGCTTTAAATACTCCAAGGCCATGATCGCATACGGCGAAGAATGGAACGACGAAAACCTTGCTGCGTTTCTCGCCAAACCCAAAAAAGCGATCAAAGGCACGAAGATGGCATTTCCCGGTCTGAGAAAAGAAGAGCAGATCGCAGACGTGATCGCCTATATCAAAGAAAACGGTGGCGCTGAATAAACTGAACGGCGATCACCACGCTTGTTCCAGACATCTAGACCATCCTGAACGATATAGGGATCATTCCGGATAGTCTAACTTCTTGTTTTGGCGCGTTTTCCGAGTCGGGCAATGAACCCATTGCCCTTGATAACGCTCTAAACCGACCTGAAGACGGCCCCCGACGGGGCCGTTTTTTCATCCGGCAGCCCGCAAACCCACCCGCGATTTCCGGCCCTTTGAATACCATTCTTTATTCGATGACACATTATCATCATACCGTTCCAGAGCGATCCAGAAACCGGCTCCCCGGCCGGGGACATTCTCCACACCGATGCGCCCGCCCATCTCCTCAATCAACTCCTTGACGATAGCCAGCCCGATCCCGATGCCATCATCACCTTGGCGATCGGCGGACAATCTGTCGTAGCGGTCAAAAATCCGGTCCTTCTGTCCGGATGCGATGCCATCGCCGTCGTCGATGACCCATATTCTCAATGACCTTGCGTCCGGGGCATCCACTTTGATCTCGATCATGCCTCCGTTCGGCGAATATTTCGCGGCGTTGGACAGAAGGTTTATCAAGACCTGGACGAGTTTCGTCTGATGCGCCTTCACCAAAATCGTGTCTTCGGGCCTGTTAAACTTAAGCGATTTGCCCTTCTTCAACGCCAGATCAGCGGCTACATGACTCGCACGATCCAGAACATCGTTCAGGCTTACCGATGTCGTCGCCCCATCGGCATCCACATCCGCAGGCATGAGAATGTTTTCGATAACCGACACCATATGAAGCCCCGAATGTTCAATATCTTCGGCGTACTCGATGATCTTGGCGGCATTGTCAGCGCCGTTGCCCGCCACTCTCAACAGCTGCGCGAACCCGATCACAGCATTCAGCGGCGTTTTCAACTCATGCACCAGATTCGGCAGCAGTGACGCCTGCAAATGCCCGGCGGTGCGTGCCTCAAACAGGGCGGAGGACAGTTTTTTCTGCAACGATTTCAGCTCGGTAATATCGACCCTGAATCCCGCCCAGCCACCATCACGCATCGGCACATCATGCGCCAGAACCCAGCGGCCATCGCGCAGGCGGACCTCAATCGGGGTGTCCGAGTGGTTGTCATGGTGCGCCAAACGCTGCGTAAGCCATGCTTGCTCCTGCCCGACGGCATCCGCAAATTCACCCTGCGCAAGGCCGTATTCCAATATCCGCTTAAAATGCGCACCAGCCTCTAAAGCCGGTTTGGATTTCGGATAAAACGCCCCGTAGATCTCATTGCACCAAATCATCCGGTCGCGTTCATCGAACAGAATAAAACCGACATTCATTTCATCGATTGCCGAGCGCAGCTTGCGTTCAATCGCTTTAGCCCGGTTCTTTTCGAGTCGCGTATGCTCCTCGCGGGTCACATCTTCAATAAAGCCCCAAATTTCGGTGGTCTTGCCGTCAACCGCTCCTGCTTCACCGTTGATCCGCACGTATCTGACTTTAAGCTTCGATTTTCTCATGCGCACCACGCACGAGAAAGGCCGCCCCGTCTTGATTGCCGCCTCGATTGCAATCCGCAGTTTCGCGCGATCACTCACATGGTAATACGCCATCGCCTGTTTGAAGTTCTGCGGAGAAAAATCCGGCTCCTCAAAATGCAACTCCGCCGCCCGCTCTGACCAAGAGATGCGCTTTTGGGTCAGATCGACATGCCAATGACCAATATTGCGCACTTTTTCCAGCGTCGCCAAAAGTTGCTCAGCTGGTACGTTCAACATTGTCGAAGGCCCGTAAAGCTGGCTCAATCGAAGCTCCTGTCAGTTAGGACGCGTTTGCGAAACGGCTTTGCGTTAACCATTACCTGCGATTGTTAAGATTAGGTTACTATTTGCCCCCCGCGCATCCACATTCGCGTTATACCGTGGTGATCTGACGATGGAGCTTTCCTTATGTTTCGCTGGTTTGAAACCCGCATTGATCCGTTTCAACCTTACGACACCAGCGCGGAAATGCCGCCGACGCTGCGGAGGTTTTTCATCCGGATGTTATGGCCGGTGCGCAAGGTCATCGCGCTATGCCTGTTTCTGAGCGCGGCCGTTGCGCTGTTTGAAATGCTGATGTTTCACTATGTCGAGCGCCTGATCGACATCATGGGAAGCACGACCCCGGCCACTTTCTGGGCCGAGCATTGGACGGAAATTCTCATGATGGCCTTCGTCGCCTTCATGCTGCGCCCCATCGTTGAGTTTTTCTCGATCAGTCTGGTCAACCAGACCTATCTGACAACCGTTGCCGCCCTTGTCCGCTGGCGCACGCATCGGCATGTTTTGCGGCAATCCGTCGGGTTCTTCCAGAACGATTTCGCGGGCCGCATCGCGCAGAAAGTCATCCAAACCGGCCCTGCCGTTGGCGATGCGATGTATACGGTGATCGACGCCCTCGCCTACTCCTTCTTCTTCGTCGTTGGCACGTTCATACTGCTCGCGGGTGCGGATTGGCGGTTGCTGATCCCGTTCGTCATCTGGCTGATCGGCTACATCGCCATCGCGTCCTACATTGTGCCCCGCTCAGGCATTGCGGCGAAGGGGATGTCTGAGGCCCGCTCGGCCATGACAGGGCGCATTGTGGACAGCTACACGAACATCCAGACGGTTAAACTCTTCGCCCATTCAGACCGCGAAGACGCCTATGCCCGCGAAGCGGTCCACAATACCTACACGACCTTTCAGGCACAGATGCGCCTTATTTCGATGATGGATTTCAGCCTGATGCTGCTCAACACAGCCCTGATCGCGGGCGTGTGCGGCATGGGTATCTGGCTGTGGAGCATTGATGCCATCGGCGTCGGCGCCGTTGCCGCTTCCACCGCCATCATGCTGCGGATTTCGGCCATGACCACCTGGATCATGTGGTCTCTGACACAGTTGTTTCAGAATATCGGCGTCGCGATGGAGGGGTATGAAACCATCGCGCGCCCCAGAACAGTTCTCGACGCGCCGCAAGCCGCCACGCTCAGCGTTCCGCAAGGCCGCATCACTTTCGACAATGTCAAATTCATGTATGGCCGCGACATTGGCGGTATCGAGCATATCGCCCTCACCATCAAACCGGGTGAGCGCGTCGGCCTCGTCGGGCGTTCGGGCGCGGGCAAATCCTCGCTCGTCAACCTGCTGCTGCGGTTTTACGATCTTGAGGGCGGTAAAATCCTGATAGACGGTCAGGATATTACAAGCGTCACTCAAGACAGCCTTCGGGCAAACGTCTCGGTGGTCACTCAGGACACCGGGCTGCTGCACCGTTCAGTGATGGACAACATTCTCTACGGCCGCCCCGATGCCACGGCCGCTGAGGTGATGGAGGCGGCCCGCCGCGCCCGTGCCGATATTTTCATCGACGACCTCGAAGACCCGGAAGGCCGCAAAGGGTATGATGCCCATGTCGGCGAGCGCGGCATCAAGCTGTCCGGCGGGCAACGTCAACGCATTGCCATCGCCCGCGCCATTCTCAAAGACGCGCCGATCCTGGTACTGGACGAAGCGACCAGTGCGCTGGATTCAGAAGTCGAGGCCGAAATCCAAGACGAACTTGCTGATCTGATGCAAGGCAAAACCGTCATCGCCATCGCCCATCGCCTGAGCACAATCGCGCATCTGGATCGCATCATCGTCATGGACAGAGGCAAAATCGCCGAGGACGGCTCACACGACGCGCTGTTGAAGGAAGACGGCCTTTACGCTTCGTTCTGGCATCGTCAATCCGGCGGATTTCTGAATACGGGTGATAACGCGTAAATTCCGCAAACGCGCTGGGCCTGCCGCCGCCGCCTGCTATATCGCCTTGTATGAACAAGATAACAGCCGCCTTCACCGGGATGTTCACGCCGTTTCAGCCCGACGCGCAGCCCACCCCACCCGCAGAACTCGGCGCTTTTCTGCGGTGGTCGCTGGGCGAATTCCGCTGGGTGCTGTTCGGCCTGGGTCTGGCCACGCTGGCCTATGCGGCGCTTGATGTCTGGGTCGCGTGGTATTTCGGCCAGCTCATCGACATGGCCAATGCCAGCGGGCCGGAGGGGTTTTTCAGCGATAACGCAGGCTCGCTCGCCTTCGCCGCGCTGGTTTTCTGTCTGCTTCGACCCGTTGCCCATATCCTGCAAAGCGCCTTCCAGTCCCTCGCACTCGGCCCGAATCTATCGGTCCGGGCGCTTTGGCGTTTACATCGCTACACACTGGGTCAGTCGCTGGGTTTCTTTCAGGACGACTTTGCAGGACGCATCGCTTCTAAACAAATGCAAACGGCGGGCGCGCTGGTCACGGCGACGATGGACACGATCATGTCCCTCGGCCTTCTTCTGGTCTATGTCGCCGTTATGGCGGCGGTTTTAGCGACAACAAACCTGTGGCTGGCCGCTCTGACACTCGCTTGGCTGGGCGGGTTATCCTGGTTCGTCGCTTCACGATTGGGGCGGATCAGAGCCTCCGCCAAGATCCGCGCCGAAACCCGCGCCGGGGTCAACGGGCGGTTTGTCGACACGTTCACGAACTTCGCCACCGTCAAGCTGTTCGCCCATGTTGAACGCGAGCAATCTTACGCGCAAGATGGCCTAGCCAAATACCGCAATGCCTCCATCACCTTCGCGCGAGAGGCGATGATCGTCCGCCTCGGCATCGCCGTCGCCAACACGCTCGGCGGGGCCGGGATCGTGGGCCTTGCGCTGTGGTTCTGGAGCATCGGCAGCGCCACCATCGGCGATCTCGGTGCGGCCACCGCCATGATCCTGCGCGCCACCCAGATGAGCGGTTGGGTCGCGTGGAGCGCCATCGGCGTATTCGAGAACATCGGTACGGTCGAAGACGGCGCGGGAACCCTGTCAAAACCCCACGAAATCCGCGACGCTGAAACAGCAAAACCTCTCGTCCACGATGGCGGCGGCATCCGGTTTAAGGGTGTCAGCTTTCAGTATGGGCGTGATCGCGGTGGCATCGAAAACATGTCCCTGACCATTCAACCGGGCGAGCGCGTCGGCCTTGTCGGACCGTCGGGCGCGGGCAAGTCAACCTTCGTTAATCTGTTGTTACGGCTCTATGATCTGGAAAATGGCCGCATCGAAATCGACGATCAGGACATCAGCCAACTCACTCAGCATAGCCTGCGCCGCACAATCGCGATGGTCACGCAGGAGACCGCGATGTTTAACCGCTCGGCGCTCGACAATATTCTCTACGGCTTCCCCGGCGATACCGATGACGACAGCGCCCGAAAAGCGGCGCTTCTGGCCGCCG
Organism: uncultured Neomegalonema sp.; assembly: GCA_937944035.1. GTDB lineage: Bacteria > Pseudomonadota > Alphaproteobacteria > Rhodobacterales > Rhodobacteraceae > JAHDDY01. The sequence goes on from CALDZQ010000334.1 coordinate 6,674, forward strand.
AGCAGGCCCGCGCCGATGACTTTATCCGCGATCTTTCAGACCGCGACGGGCGCACCGGATATGCCGCCCATATCGGTGAACGCGGGGTGAAACTTTCGGGTGGTCAACGCCAGCGCATCGCCATCGCCCGTGCCATCCTCAAAGACGCGCCGATTCTGGTTCTGGACGAGGCAACCAGCGCGCTGGATTCAGAAGTCGAGGCCGAAATTCAAGATGAACTGACCGATCTGATGCAGGGCAAAACCGTGATCGCAATCGCGCACCGTTTGAGCACCATCGCGCACCTTGATCGCATTATCGTCATGGATGGCGGCCGCATCGTCGAAGACGGAACCCACGAGGCGCTGCTTGCCAAAAACGGCAGATACGCGGGCTTTTGGGCGCGGCAATCCGGCGGCTTCCTGAATCTCGCGGCGGAGTAGAGCCTTTTCAGGCAAGGTTAAAGGAGCGTGACCAACAGCAGGCGAACAGCGGCTTTATTGTTTTTCACACTTATCTTTTGCCTGTCTTTCATTCTCGCGTGGCATTACGCGCTCGACGGCATTATCGGCGCTTTCGTCGCGCTGGCCGGATGGTGGGTAGCGGGTGTGATGCTTGGGTCCGGTGAGGACAATATCCCTCAGCCGTCATCGGCGTAACTGCGGGTGTCGGCAAAGCCATTGAGAGAGATGGCGGTCTGGCGGCGGGAACCTGCTTCTGTGGTGTAAGTGATTTCCAGCATGTCGCGGCGACGCATACGCGGGGACAGCTCTTCGCGGGCGATGGTCGGGGCGATTTGGATCGCGGGGCCGGCCCCGGTCTCAATAACCCGCCAGCCGTCGCCGGGGCCGAGTGTTGCGCCCGGCAATCCGTCGAGTGTGATGGTCATCACCGAACCGCGCTGTACCGGAACCGTCGGGACGAACAGCATTTTATTATCGCGCGATGGCGGCTCGGAAATCACGAGCTTATCGCCTTCCTCATTGGTCGTGCCAAGCGCACAACCGGCAGTGGGCGCGCAATAGGCTTGCCATTTTCCGAACGTGACCGCCTCTTGCGCAAAGCCACTCGTCGAAAAGGCGACAGCAGATAGAAAAATACAACCACGAATCGTAAGCACGGCATCGATCCTCGCGTTATCTTAACGTTGCACGATTTTTGACCGGCAACCGTGGCGGTGTGATGGCGGAATCAAAAAAGGGAGCGCTGATGCACTCCCTTTTTGTCACTGTTGCATCGCCTGATTGGCGCTGTAAGGGCGCTTAAATGGCGGGTATTCAGCCCTTTTTGGGGCGGTAATTCGTCTTCTCGACAATACGGGCCGACTTGCCGCGCAGCTCGCGCAGGTAGTAAAGCTTCGCGCGACGTACCTTACCGCGACGAACCACGGTGATCGATTCGATGGACGGGCTGTAGAGCGGGAATACGCGCTCGACGCCTTCGCCGTAGGAGATTTTGCGGACCGTAAAGCCGCCATTCAGGGTCTCACCACCGCTGCGGGCGATGCAAACGCCTTCGTAAGCCTGTGGACGGACGCGTTCGCCCTCACGGATCAGGACGTTGACGCGGAGCGTGTCGCCGGGTGCAAAGTCAGGGATTGCGCGCTTTTCAGCGAGTTCAGCGCGCTGTTCTTCTTCGAGTTGCTCGATGATATTCATCGGTTTAGTCCTTTGTCGGGCCGCGTTTGCGGCATGTGTTACGGGTCCGATTGCTCTGCCTCTTCAGCCGGGTCAGGTTCCACGCGCGGGGCGCGGAAGGCCCGCCAGAGATCTGGACGCCTTTCTTTGGTCGTGGCCTCAGCTTGGGTGCGGCGCCATGCGTCAACTTTCGCATGGTGGCCGGAGAGAAGAACCTCCGGTATCGCCAAACCCTCCCAAACCGGGGGTTTCGTGTATTGCGGATGCTCTAGCAGACCCGCCGTAAAACTTTCATCAACCGTGGATTCCAGCTTTCCCAACGTGCCGGGAAGCAGGCGAACCACGGAATCAAGCAGCGACATCGCAGGGATTTCTCCCCCCGTCAACACCGCATCGCCGACTGATATTTCTTCCACCCCCCTCGCGTCAAGCACCCTTTGATCGATTCCCTCAAAACGTCCGCAAAGCAGGGAAACTCCCTGCCCCTGCGCCAGTTCAGCCGCTCTTTTCTGGGTCATCGGGCGGCCCCGTGCGGAGAGATAGATCACGGGCCAAAGACTGCGGTCTTGGGGCACGTTCCTCAGCGAGGCATCAATCGCCCCGGCCACGACTTCGGGGCGTAGCACCATCCCCGGCCCACCACCGGCCGGGGTATCATCGACCGAGCGGTGCTTGCCGCGCGCAAAGGCGCGTATATCAAGGGTTTCAAGCCCCCATATGCCGTTCTCCAACGCCTTGCCGATCAGACTGACGCCCAGCGGGCCGGGGAACATCTCAGGGAACAGCGTCAGGACGCGCGCGCGCCATATCGGGTCAGACTTCGCACCGCGCTCGTCCATCAGGGTGCGCGGGCCTGCGGAGGCGGTAATACTGCGGGTTCCGTGCGAGCGGGAGGGTTGTTTCACTCCGATGTCTTTCCACTCATCGCGGCCAGCATCATAGCTTGCAGGCTTTCCATATTTTTCCCGCTGACAGCCGACATGCGCGCCATGAATTTCTCAGGATCTGCAAGCGTGTTCATCTCGGCTTTGGCGCGGATGGTGGTTTCCTCAACGATCATCGCGTTGAGCGCCTCGACATCAGGCAAGCCCAGAAACTGGCGCGCTTCCTGAGGTGTGCAGTCTACATTGATGGTCAATTTCATCGCGCAGCCTCTCCATTTTCAGCTTGCCGATTGAGTGTCGGTATCATCCTCTGGCGGAACCACGATGATTTTTCCGCCCGCAACATCGACTTTCGGCACAATCTCGCGGGTGAAGGAGAGCATAAGGCTCTCACCGCCGCCAACGGGCTGATATTCGATCACATCGCCAGCACCGTATTCATGCACCGCTTTGATCTTACCCAGTTTTTCGCCGTTTTGGTCTTCAACGACAAGGCCGATGAGATCAGCGTAATAGAACTCATCCTCATCGGTCGGCGGCAGGACAGAACGGTCCACGTAGAGCCGCGTTCCTTTGAGCGCCTCCACCTCTTCGCGCGTCTCCACACCGCTCAGCCGGGCGGCAAGTCCGCCCTTGATCGTGCGCGTGATTTTTATGTCGAAGACGCGTTGACCATCCTCGGATTGAAGCGGGCCATAGCTGGCAACGGCTTTTGGTTCAGCGGTGAAGCATTTTAACTTTGCCTCACCGCGCACCCCGAAAGCCCCGGAAATTGCCCCGACGCAGACGCGATCTTGTGGCATGATCTACCTCCGCGCCATATCAGCTCAGCTTGCCGCAGTTTCTTCGGCAGGTGCTTCTTCTACAGGAGCTTCCTCAGCTGGCGCTTCTTCGGCAGGAGCCTCTTCAGCGGGGGCGGCAGCGGCCTCAGCGGCAGCGGCGCGCTTGGCTTCTTCTTTTTCTTCACGCTCGGCTACACGCTCTTGCGCTTTTTTGCCGGGAACAGCTTTCTCAGGGTTGTTGCGCTCGGCTTTCTCTTTCAAACCAGCAGCTTCGAGGAAGCGGTTGATGCGGTCTGTCGGCTGTGCGCCTTTAGCGATCCATTCCTGAACGCGCTCGACATTCATCTGAACGCGCTGGTCTGAATCTTTAGCAAGAAGCGGGTTATACGTGCCCACTTTTTCGATGAAACGGCCATCGCGCGGCATACGGCTGTCAGCGACAACGATGCGGTAAAAAGGGCGTTTCTTAGAGCCGCCACGGGCGAGACGAATAACAGTAGCCATGAGGTAAGTCCTTCGATTTTCGAGGTTATTTCGGAATTTCTGGTTATTTCAGGGTCGTCCGGACTGAGAGTTTCTCAAACTCCGGATCATTCGACACGGCCTCGCCCTTACGGACGATAAGAGCGCCGAGAATGGAATCGTGTTCGGTGGCGATGGTGATGATTTCACCATCATCAAACCGGAAAGTCAGGGCGTGGTCATAAGTGACGACATCATCGAGTTCCGCCGTCATGCTAATCACGTCGATGGAATCGAGCATCGTTCCCGGCATCGACATTTCGATCAGCGAGCATGGACCAATCGCGCCCGAACGCTCGTTGTAAGGCAGTTCAAGCGGCTTGTTAGCACGTTTGATTTGTAACAGGTGATAATCCTGATCGCCTTTAGAGGTCTTCCACTCGGTTTCCACGGTCACAAAATCGGGCGTGTCACCGCTGATCCAAAACGCACCCGCCGGCATTGACGCGGACCCGCGCAGAGGTTCGGCATGAACCTCGCGGCCGTAGATCGCGCCAACAGGCAGACCGATCAACGCCTTGAGAGCCGCAATCGCTTTGGTATCGAGTTCGTGGTCGCTCATGCGGCCTCCGGTGTATATCGGTAGATGTCCATAAGACCATGCGGAACGATGAGAGCTTGTCCGTCTGACACGGCACCGCCTCTTTTTGCCAATGCAAGAGAAGCATGGTTATCAGCGCGGATCGCGCTCATCACTGTAGTCCAGCCAAGAGTGCAAAAAACCCAGTCGAGCACAGTACGCAGCGCTTCACTGGCGTATCCCTTGCCACCTTGGTCCTCGCGTAAAAAGTATGTGATCTCCGCCTCAGGCCAGCCATCCGGATACCAAGGACCACAAATACCGATACTTTCACCGGTATCAAGGCGCTCCAGCGCAAACGGGCCATAACCACGCAACGCCCAATGTCCGGCATACATCGCCATCTTGCGCCAACTCTCCTCTGCGCCGACCGGACCACCGTAAAAGCGTGAATGGTCAGATTCGTAGAAGTCGCGGAACAAGGATTCATCCGCGAGGGACAGCCCGCGCAACATCAGACGCTCAGTGGAGAGTACAGGCGGTATCATTTTTTCTTCCCGAAACCGGACAGGCCCGTAGGCAGCTTCATTCCGGCAGGCATTTGCGGCATCGCGCCGCCTGCGCCCGGAGGCAATCCACCGGGGGGCATTCCGCCGCCGGGCAGGCCGCCCATCATGCTGGCGAGGCCGCGCATACCCTTTTTACCGCCGCCCATCTTGCCCATTTTCTTCATCATATCAGCCATCTGGCGGTGCATCTTGACGAGTTTGTTGATCTCGGAAATCTCGACCCCTGCCCCGCGCGCGATGCGCTTTTTGCGGCTGGCGGCCAGCAGGTCAGGCTTTTTGCGTTCGTCTTTGGTCATGGACTGGATGATGGCGATCTGGCGTTTGATAACGCCGTCATCCATGCCGGATGCTTCCATTTGCTTTTGCATTTTTCCGACGCCGGGCAGCATTCCCATCACGCCGGACATGCCACCCATCTTCATCATTTGCTCAAGTTGGTTGCGCAAGTCATTGAAATCGAAACGGCCTTGCATCATCCGCTTGGCCATTTTCTCGGCCTGTTCGGCCTCGACTTGCTCTTGCGCTTTCTCGACGAGGCCGACGATGTCGCCCATGCCGAGGATGCGACCGGCCACGCGGTCCGGAACGAACTCTTCGAGCGCGTCCATCTTCTCGCCGACACCGACCAGTTTGATCGGCTTGCCTGTAACGGCCCGCATAGACAGCGCCGCACCGCCGCGACCATCGCCATCCATACGGGTCAGGACAACGCCGGAGATGCCAACACGGCTGTCAAAGTTTTCCGCAACGTTTACAGCGTCTTGACCCGTCAAGCTGTCAACGACCAACAACGTTTCATGTGGTTTCGCGACATCGCGGACGGCCTCAACCTCGGCCATCAGCTCGTCATCGACATGCAGACGACCCGCCGTATCGAGCATCACCACATCATAACCGCCGAGCCGCGCTTGCGTCATTGCCCGTTTGGCGATGGCGACCGGGTCTTGGCCGGGTTGAATCGGCAGCGTATCGACGCCGATCTGTGTGCCGAGAATTTTGAGCTGCTCCATCGCCGCCGGGCGGCGGGTATCGAGCGAGGCCATCAACACGCGCTTTTTGTTGCGCTCTGTCAGGCGTTTGGCGATTTTGGCGGTCGTGGTTGTCTTACCGGACCCCTGCAAACCGACCATAAGGATGGGAGTGGGCGGGGAACCGATGGACAGTTGTGCGTCTTTGGCGACTTTTTCAGGATCATCGCCGCCCGCGAGCATGACGATCAGCTCGTCATGGACGATCTTCACGACCTGCTGGCCCGGTGTCACGGATTTCGTGACCGCCTGCCCGATCGCTTTCTCGCCGACACGCTTAACGAAATCGCGCGCGACCGGAAGGGACACATCCGCATCAAGGAGAGCCAGACGCACTTCACGCAGGGCGGATGCAACATCCTCCTCACGCAGCGCGCCCTGCTTGGTCAGCTTGTCAAAGACACCTGACAGGCGGTCTGATAGGCTCTCAAACATATGCGATCCTTTTTCTTCTGCGGACGCAAGCGGCAAAACGACAATCGCGCCCGTGGGCGCAACGCGCTGACGGACGGCGATCCTGTAAACAGGACCGGAGAAAACTCCGGTTCTTAAGATGTGATCCGGCTACAGGATGCGCAATCTTAAATCAAGCCCGACAACACGCTGACAGTGAAGAATTCGAGACTCTCTTGACAAAATGCGATTTTCTTGATGCACCGCGCCCTTGCCGTTGCTATAGAGCGGCGCGTAACGCGACCGATGCGGGCGTGGTGGAATTGGTAGACACGCCAGATTTAGGTTCTGGTGCCTTATGGTGTGGGGGTTCAAGTCCCTCCGCCCGTACCATGCGTTACGACGAGATTTAGGGCTGCACCATCAGGGCAGCGTTTTGATTCACGGGTTTAGAACGGCGGAAGATCACGATGCAAGTTACAGAGAGCAAATCGGAAGGACTGGTCCGCGTCTATGACGTTAAGATCCCCGGTGAGTCGCTATCGGGCAAAATCACCGAGAAGCTCACGGACGCTCAGGCCAACTTTGAAATGAAGGGGTTCCGTAAAGGAAAAGCCCCTTTGAGCATGATGCGTAAAATGTTCGGTCAAAGCCTTATGGGCGAAAGCCTGCAAGAGCTGGTTGACGGAACCGTGCGCGACATCGTGACCGAACACGATCACCGTCCGGCCATGACTCCCGATGTCAAAATGACAAATGAGGAGTTCAAAGAGGGCGACGATGTTGATCTCAGCATCACCTACGAACTGCTCCCTGACGTGCCATCGATGGACTTCAGCGAGATCAAGCTGGAGAAAATGGTAGTCGCGATGGACGAGACGGCAGTCGACGACGCCCTCGCCCGCCTCGCCGATGATGCCGTGAATTACGAGACCGAGGATGGTCGCGTGGCCGCTGATAAAGATCAGGTCGTAATCGATTTCCTCGGCAAGATGGATGGCGAGCCGTTTGATGGCGGCCAGGCCGATGATTTCCCGCTTGTTTTGGGTTCAAACCAGTTCGTTCCCGGCTTTGAGGAGCAACTCGTTGGTTTGAAAGCGGGCGACTCGAAAAATGTCGAACTGACAATGCCGGAAAACTACGGCAGCGATACGCTTGCCGGCAAAGCGGTTGTGTTTGAGACAACCGTCAAGGAAGTCAAAGCGCCCAAGCCCGCAACGCTTGACGATGAATTTGCCAAACGCTTTGGCATGGACAGCCTCGACGCGCTGAAAGAAGACATTCGCACCCGCGTCGGCGCAGAATATGAGCAAGCATCCCGCGCGCACCTCAAGCGCAAGCTGCTGGACGATCTCGATACCCGTGTTGATTTTGAACTGCCGCCGACGATGCTCGACATCGAAGCCAAGCAGGTCGCACATCAGCTCTGGCACGAAGACAACCCGGAAGTGGAAGGCCACGACCACCCTGAAGTGGAGCCGACCGAAGAGCACGTCAAAATCGCCAAGCGCCGCGTTATGCTGGGTCTTTTGCTCGCACATATCGGCTCCGAGAATGACATTACCGTTACCGAAGAAGAACTGCGTAACGTGATGATCCAACAGGCACGTCAGTATCCCGGCCAGGAGCGTCAGTTCATCGAGTGGATCCAGAACAACCAGCAAGCCATCAACGAGATGCAAGCGCCGATCTTTGAAGACAAGGTTGTCGATCTGATCCTGGCCAAAGCGACGCTTACCGAGAAAAGTGTCAGCAAGGACGAGCTTGAGAAAGCGCTTGAAGCGCTGGAAACCGAAGCTGTTTGATCTTGCTTCGATGAAGCGCAGAAAAAATCCTCTGCGCTTCATAGACTGTCAACGCTTGTTGGCCGATTACAACGTACTACATGCCAATGACCCTGTTTGAAACGGATCGGCTGCAAAGGCCGGTACGTCTCACGCGCCTACTTTAAAATGCCTGGAGCGCCCAAAATGAGAGATCCCGTCGATACCTATATGAACACGCTGGTGCCGATGGTTGTCGAGCAAACCAGCCGGGGCGAACGCTCCTACGATATTTATTCGCGCCTGCTCAAAGAACGGATTATGTTCGTATCCGGCCCCGTGCATGACAGCATGGCGACGCTGATGGTCGCGCAATTACTGTATCTTGAGGCTGAAAACCCCAAGAAAGAAATTGCGATGTATATCAACAGCCCCGGCGGCGTTGTCACATCGGGTCTGTCGATTTACGACACGATGCAGTATATCAAGCCGAAAGTGCAGACACTGTGCATCGGTCAAGCGGCCTCGATGGGTTCACTGCTGCTGACGGCGGGCGCGAAAGGGATGCGCTTCTCGCTTCCGAACAGCCGCATCATGGTACACCAGCCCTCCGGCGGTTATTCCGGTCAGGTGACGGACATCATGATCCATGCGCGCGAAACCGAGGCACTTAAGCGTCGTTTGAACGAAATTTACGTCAAGCATACCGGACAGGACTACGCAACTGTCGAGTCGGCGCTTGAGCGGGATAACTTCATGACCGCAGAAACGGCCAAAGAATGGGGTCTGATCGACGACATCGTCAACTCCCGCCCTGACGATTCTGATGAGGATGCCGACAAGGCATCGTAACGCTATGTTCGCAGTCATGTGTGATTGTATGTGAGCGAGAAACTTGCAAATCGGCGTGGATTTCATGCAATCATACGTCACACGCGAAAAAGTTGGCCCCGAAGTCGCATGGGATGCTAGCATCGACACTTAACAGACCGGCCACACAAACGGCTTGCGGAGAGACAGAATGAGCAATTCAGGCGACTCAAAAAACACCCTCTACTGCTCTTTCTGCGGAAAGAGCCAGCACGAAGTTCGTAAGCTGATCGCCGGTCCGACCGTGTTCATCTGTGATGAGTGCGTAGAATTATGCATGGATATAATCCGCGAAGAGAACAAGAGTTCCCTCGTGAAATCCGGCGACGGCGTTCCTTCTCCGCAGGAAATTTGTCAGGTCTTGGACGATTACGTGATCGGACAGCGCGGCGCAAAACGCGTGCTTTCCGTCGCTGTTCACAACCACTACAAGCGTCTCAACCACGCAGCAAAGCAAAGCGATGTCGAGCTTTCCAAGTCAAACATCCTGCTGATCGGCCCGACAGGTTGCGGCAAGACACTGCTCGCTCAAACGCTGGCGCGCATTCTCGACGTGCCGTTCACAATGGCGGACGCCACGACCCTGACCGAAGCGGGCTATGTGGGTGAGGATGTCGAGAACATCATCCTCAAACTGCTGCAATCCGCTGATTACAACGTCGAACGTGCGCAGCGCGGGATCGTCTATATCGACGAGATCGACAAGATCAGCCGTAAATCGGACAACCCATCCATCACCCGCGACGTATCGGGCGAAGGCGTTCAGCAGGCATTGCTGAAAGTTATGGAAGGCACTGTTGCAAGCGTTCCTCCGCAGGGCGGGCGCAAGCATCCGCAGCAGGAATTCCTGCAGGTTGACACCACAAACATCCTCTTCATCTGCGGCGGTGCGTTTGCCGGTCTCGATAAAGTGATCGCACAGCGTAACAAGGGCAGTTCAATCGGGTTCGGCGCTGATGTCCGTATGGATGAAGACCGCACCATCGGTGATCTGCTCGCAGAGTTGGAGCCGGAAGATTTGCTCAAATTCGGCCTCATCCCCGAATTTGTGGGCCGTCTGCCGGTTATCGCAACACTGCGCGATCTTGACGAAGGCGCACTGATCCAGATCCTGACCGAGCCTAAGAACGCGTTGGTCAAGCAGTATCAACGCCTGTTCGAAATGGAAGATTCCAAGCTGACCTTCACCGATGACGCACTTTCCGAGGTTGCCAAGAAAGCGATCACGCGCAAAACCGGTGCGCGCGGTCTGCGTTCGATCCTCGAAAACGTCCTTCTGGATGCGATGTTCGATCTTCCATCAATGAAAGATGTGACCGAGGTTGTCGTGAATGCCGAGGTTATTAAGGGCGACGCAAAGCCGCTGTTTATCTATGGTGAAAGCCAGCAAGATACAGGTGTCACCGAGGCCGCCTCTTAAAGCGACTTTTTGACACTTGAAAGACAGTACGTTGGGAACCATTTCTATCTCAACGCTGAACGGTTACGGCGTCGGGCTTCTGTGAAGGCGACGCCGTTTTGATTCTGAGGATTGTCTATGACTGAAGAAATCCGCTCGGGCGATATGCAAGTATTCCCCGTTCTCCCCCTCCGCGACATTGTCGTTTTCCCACACCTGGTCGCGCCCCTTTTCGTTGGCCGCGAGAAATCCGTTAATGCCCTCGAAGAGGTCATGAATAACAACCGGGAAATCCTTTTGGTCACACAAAAGGATGCCGGAAAAGACGAGCCGGACGCCGAGGACATCTACTCTGTCGGCGTTATCGCCAGTGTTTTGCAGCTGTTGAAGCTGCCGGACGGCACTGTGAAGGTGTTGGTTGAAGGCAAACGCCGCGCTAAAATCGGTAAATACGTTTCAAGCGATCCGTATTTTGAAGCGGAAGCCTCCATCATTGAGGAAACCGATGGTGATGATGATTTGGTTCGCGCCCTGTCGCGCACGGTCACAGCCGAGTTTGAAAAATATCTCAAGCTGAACCGCAACATCCCGCAGGAAGCATTGGTGGCGGTCGGCAAGATCGAGGAGCCGAGCAAACTCGCGGATACCGTCGCACATCACCTCGCTGTAAAAATCGACGAGAAGCAAGAACTGCTCGAAACCACATCGGCCGCTGACCGGCTGGAGAAAATCTATGCGCTGATGCAGGGCGAAATCAGCGTCCTCAACGTCGAGAAAAAGATTAAATCCCGCGTAAAACGTCAGATGGAAAAGACCCAGCGGGAATATTACCTCAACGAACAGATGAAGGCGATTCAGCGTGAGCTGGGCGAAAGCGAAGACGGTCGTGATGAGCTGGGCGAGCTGGAAGCGCGCGTCGAATCCACCAAGCTGTCTAAAGAAGCGCGTGAGAAGGCTCACGCCGAGATGAAAAAGCTGCGCAACATGAGTCCGATGTCCGCTGAGGCAACGGTCGTTCGCAACTATCTCGATTGGATGCTGTCGATCCCGTGGGGCAAGAAAGCCCGCGTCAAGAAGGATTTGAAAGCGGCGGAAGCCGTGTTGGACAACGATCACTACGGTCTGGCGAAGGTCAAAGAGCGGATCATCGAATATCTTGCGGTCCAGCAGCGCAAATCAAAGCTCAAAGGCCCGATCCTGTGCCTCGTTGGCCCTCCCGGCGTGGGCAAGACCTCACTCGGAAAATCCATCGCCAAAGCCACAGGTCGTGAGTTCATCCGTATCTCTCTCGGCGGTGTGCGCGATGAAGCTGAGATCAGGGGCCACAGGCGGACGTATATCGGTTCGATGCCCGGCAAGATCATTCAGGCGATGAAAAAGGCGAAAACCACCAATCCGATGATCCTGCTCGACGAGATCGACAAGATGGGTCAGGATTTCCGTGGTGATCCCGCATCGGCGATGCTTGAGGTGCTTGATCCTGAGCAAAACTCGACATTCGCGGACCACTATCTTGAAGTGGACTACGATTTGTCGAACGTGATGTTCCTTACCACAGCGAACACGATGAATCTTCCCCGTCCTCTGCTTGACCGGATGGAGGTCATCCGTCTGGAGGGCTACACCGAGGAAGAAAAAGTCGAGATCGCCAAGCGTCACCTTGTCGATAAGCAGCGCGAAGCGCACGGCCTGTCGGAGAAAGAGTTCAAGATCGACGACGACGCGCTGTCCCAGCTTATCCGCGTTTATACGCGGGAGGCGGGTGTGCGTGGTCTTGAACGCGAGATCGCAAAGCTGGGCCGCAAAGCGGTGACTTCTATCGTGCGCGATGGCAGAAAGCGCATCGAAGTAACCGCCAACAAGCTTGATGACATGATCGGTCCGGCCAAGTTCCGCTTCGGCCTTGCCGAGGAAGATAATCAGGTTGGCGTCGTGACAGGGCTGGCGTGGACGGAAGTCGGCGGCGACCTGCTCTCGATTGAGGCATTGAAGATGCCAGGCAAGGGCCGCATGAAGACGACTGGCACGCTGGGCGATGTGATGAAGGAATCGATTGATGCCGCATCATCATACGTCCGCTCCATAGCGCCATCAATCGGCGTGGAACCGCCGAAATTCGAGAAACTGGACATTCACGTCCATGTTCCCGAAGGGGCGACGCCGAAAGATGGTCCGTCCGCCGGTGTCGGTATGGTCACTTCGATCGTCTCCGTCTTGACCGGCATCCCCGTTCGCAAAGATGTCGCCATGACCGGCGAGGTCACGCTGCGTGGAAACGTTCTGCCCATCGGCGGCCTGAAAGAAAAGTTGCTGGCGGCGCTGCGCGGTGGGATCAAGACGGTTCTCATTCCGAAGGAAAATGAAAAAGACCTTCGCGAGGTTCCGGACTCGGTCAAAAAAGGAATGACCATCGTACCTGTCTCTACGGTTGATGAGGTGCTTGCGATTGCTTTGACCGCAAAACCGAATCCCATCGTCTGGACAGAGGCCGATCAGGACGCTGCGGATAACAGTTTCGCACCCCACGGATTACGGAATCCGGATGACCCAACTCGCGGTTTGAATGCATAATCGAGGCATTTCTGCAACCAAAACGTGTTAAATCAGGAATTAGGCAAAATGAATAGGGGCGGGGCTGGCAAACCGCCTCTTTTTCTTTTGACCTTAAGAAATCACAAACATACGATGCAGACCGAATTGAATATCTTAGAAGGGTGGAACCGTGAATAAAAAAGAACTCGCCACAGCCGTCGCATCATCCTGTGACATGACCAATGCTGACGCCCTAAAGGCGATTGATGCAACGCTTGATGCTGTCACAGCAGCGCTTAAAAGCGGCGATGACGTGCGTCTTCTCGGCTTTGGAACATTCGCAACAGCGAACCGCGCCGCAAGTGAAGGTCGTAATCCTCAGACCGGTAAAAAGATCCAGATTCCTGCATCTGTTCAAGCTAAATTTCGTCCAGGAAAAGCATTGAAAGAAGCTCTCAACTGAGTATAAAGCCCTAGTCGATAACATCGACTCAGGGCGGTTAGCTCAGTTGGTAGAGCGCTTCGTTTACACCGAAGATGTCGGGAGTTCGAGCCTCTCACCGCCCACCAGATTAAAGGCCCGGATCCCGCGATCCGGGCCTTTTCTGTTAAAGCATTTCCCATGATCTTTGATGTTGGTTCAAACATGAATGAAGAGCCTGAAAACACCCTCGATGCACGCGGCCTAAAATGCCCGCTGCCTGTCTTGAAAGCGCGCAAACGCCTCAAGGCATTGGACGGGGGGGCAGTGCTGCGTGTCATTGCCGACGATCCGGCAGCGGTCATCGATGTCCCCCATTTCTGCGCTGAACAGGGGCATTCGCTGTTATCTCAAGAGCAATCCGCTGAGGGGCTGGTTTTTCTGATCCGGAATAAATCCGTATAATACCAACGGTCTTAGACCATCCTGAACGATATAAGGATCATTCCGGATAGTCTAACTTGTTGTTTTGGCGCGTTTTCCGAGTCGGGCAATGAACCCATTGCCCTTGATAAAGCTCTAAATACTGACCGTTACCATTTTCCCTTCCCCGCACTCCGATGCCGGGTCTGTTGGGCGAGAGTGCTTCGCTGAGAAAGGCCCGCATCAAGTGCGGGGAAGGGGTTTTTTAAGATGCCGCTCAGTCGCGGTTCATCGACGCGCGCATCTTCTCGCAAGGATCATCGCGCTGAGGGCGCGTCGCGGTAAGCACAAATGAGAACACGCCACCGTCACTAACCGGATCGCCCGTCTCCGTTTGGCCAATGCTGAAGACCGATGCATCAGGCAATGCCGTCTTCAGATAGCGCGGCGCACCCTGATCCAGCCGTGCATGGGCGTTCCCGCAGATCAACACAGAACGCCCCGCTCCTCTCAATGCCGCCCGACGCCAAGCCTCCGCATATGCCGCATCCCAAGCGCGCTGGACGGAGACCATAGAACCAAGCCTGCTTCGCTCCAAAAGGCCGCAATGCGCCTCGTATTGTGTGTTGAGCATGTCCGCTTGCACCGCTTCGGGCAGCGGTTGATCGAGCGCATAGCGTTGCGTCATCTCATCGCCTAAGCCGGGCGCGCCAGCCTTATAGACAGCGCCAAGCGTATCACGCGACAGGCCGCCACAGGCGACATAGGCATCCGGGGCCGCTTCCAAAATCGGTGCGTAGAGTGACCAGTCCGGCCAACCGCTCTCTGCCCACGAAATCGCCTCGGCCAAAGCCTCACGGGACGCCCCTGCGCGGCGCAAGCTGTTGAATTCTTCCTCGTACACGTCGGGAATCATCTCGAACGCCAAGCCGGAAGGTTGGAGAGCCGCCACAAGGCGGGCTTGCGTTTTGTGATGTTCAGGATTGTCATGCCGTTCGCCAATGGCGATGAACTGCGCATCACCGGCGGCGGAAAGCGCACCGGCAAAATCATCCGTCTGCGCACGCGCACAAGCCGGAATCACTGCGCTCGCTGCGATTCCGGCCAAGATAGAACGACGATCCATCAGTTTCTCCCGATTACGCAGGGGGCGGTGCATCCGTCAGACCGGCCTCGGCGGTGGCGTTTTCAAAAGGATTTTCGCCTTTCAGCCAGCGCACAAAAACATTCTTCTCCGTAAAGATCGTCGCCAGCGCCGCGTTCAACTCCAGCGGCTCTACCACCAATCCGGCATTGTGAAGGGCTGTGCCATAGGCATCATAATAGGCTTGGGTGTTCTTGAAAAACAGCGCATGGGAGGGAGCCGGATGATAGGCATCACGGGTTTCAAAAGCGACCCGGCACGGCGTTACATCGCCACTATGCATCGAACGGCATGTCAGCGGACGAACGCCGTGAACGGTACACAGATGCGTTTCGGGGTCGAGCATCGGACAGGCGATCCGCCCCACATGACGCTGCGCCCCGCTTTTTCCGCGATGCTGGCGGTCATGTTCGACAATACGCTCGATCTTTTCGCGCGATTCCGAAGGTTCAAAGCCGTTCTTGATATGCTCGGCCAAATAAAACGCTTCCGGCGCAATGACGCTGACCATCGTGTGGCAGCAAAATGCGCAACCCTTTGAGCAAGCGATGTCAAAGGACTTCGTCTGATCGAAATAGTCGTAGACGGTATCAAAGTAACTATTTGATCGCGCATAGGTATGATCGACCGACTGTAGGATCGATTTCTTCGTGATCCCGTTGCGGGTGAAGAAATCGACGTAGCGGCGCGCTTCCCGTTCGCCTTCAGGCGGCTCAGGCTTCCAATTAACAGTCATTCAACATCATCCATCAGCAATTTATTTTGTGCAGTCTCAAGGTGATACACTCACGATGCAACCCGTTGATTTGACGCAGTACGCGCACCAATCGCAAAGGCGGCACAGCCAATCACCAGAACGCCAATACACAGGTAGAGCAAAGCAGTATATTTATGCTCAACGCCCATCAATTCCATCGCGTTCAGACCGACCGCTTTTTTGCCGTTGATGAGGAAATACATCACGGCGGCTCCGGTTGCCGCGAAAAATGACACAAGATAGCTCCACAGCGGAATCGGGCGGTCTGCGCCCCAGATCGAAAACAGGATCACAGGGACCAGATACATGGACGCCGTGCCCGAAACAGCGACTGCCGAAAACAGATCATTCGATCCGAAGAAACAGAAAACCAAGCCCGCCACCATGAACAACGCCATCACTATCCGGCCGCTCATCACCGTGCGTGGCAGCGCGCGCATATCCACAACCACCAGCTTTGACGCGCTCGACAAGGTGGAATCCAGCGTCGAAATGGCCGATACGATCAGCGCAGCGTTCACCGCGACCAGCACCATCGGGCTGAACATCCTCGCCCACACCGCCTGCATCGACTCGCCGGATTCAGCCAAAATGCCGGCCTGAACGCCGAGCAATCCGAAGCCGAAAATGCACAGCACCGAAATCCAAAACGCGTGAAAGAACGACCATGCGGTCGTCTTGCGGTCCGCCAGCAGGCCGCGATCCATCATCACCGGATCATGCATCGGGTAGGAAATCACCTGCAAACCCGCCACCGCCAGCAAAACCCAACCGGGCAGCGCCCCCGCCGTACCTTCCGCTTTCAACGCGGCGCCGAAGGAAAAGCTGTCATGGGTGACAAGGGCAAAGAACGCGAAGCCGAACACCACCAGAAAAACCAGCATTTGCAGCACATCGGTGCGCAACGAGGCCCGCAAACCGCCCAGCATCGAGTAGGCGAGGCCGATTACAGCCAGCACCACCATCGCAAGGCCGCCGCCGTCACCCACACCTTCACCGAACAACCCGCCCAGCATATCCGCCCCAAGCGAGGCGGTGAAAATTGTGCCCACAACAAGAAGGTTCGCAAAAACCTCTGAGACCAGACGCAATGCGATGACGAAATTATAGCAACTCGTCCCGATACGTCCGAAGCGATCCGCCAGAAACGGCTGGATCGACTCGTATCCGTGCCGGAACCGCAGGCGGTCGATAATCAAGCCCCCCGTCAGGAACGAGAAGTAATAGGCCGCGTAAGCCGCCGCACCGGGCGCACCGTAGTAAAAACCCAAAATCGCGGCTGTCAGCAGCGAGCGGGCGAAAATCCATGTCGTGACCTGACTCAGCACCAGCGTGAGGAGACCCGGCGCACGGCCGTTCTCATCCTTGCCTTCAAAAAATCCGTCAGCACCCGCAACACGCGGAGACAGAGCGAAGCTGGCTATCGCGACACCGGCGACCAGCAGCAGAAGAGTCAATGTATCAGAGGACATGGAAAGCGCCTTATGGATTTCGGTTCAATGCGTTGATAAACGGCGCTTTTCCCGTTGTCTCCGGCGGCGGCGCAGTTTGACAAACTTGTGATGGAAAAAGATCGCTCACAGCGTCCCCGGATACGCACCGCCATCCAGCAGCAGATTTTGACCCGTCACATAACCCGCGTGTTGCGAGCATATAAAGGCGCAATAGGCTCCGAACTCCTCAGGTGTGCCAAAGCGCCGTGCCGGATTTCCGGCGCGCCGTTGTTTGGCGATCTCCTCAACCGCGACGCCTTGCGATTTGGCCGCGATGCTGAGATTTTCGTTCAGGCGATCGGTATCAAACGGTCCGGGCAGCAGGCTGTTGATTGTCACACCATGCTGCGCGACTTGCCGTGAAAGCCCTGCGATAAAGCCGGTCAATCCTGCGCGCGCGCCGTTCGACAGGCCCAAAATCGGGATCGGCGCTTTGACAGCTGCGGAGGTGATATTCACCACCCTGCCCCAGCCCTGATCGATCATCGCCGGCATGACCGCTTTGGTCAGCATGATCGGCGTAATCATGTTCTGCTCCAGCGCGGCGAGCCAGTCCTCGCGCTCCCAATCGGTATAGTTTCCAGGGGGCGGACCACCCGCATTATTGACCAGAATATCGACTTTCCCCGCCTTCGCGAGCAATGCGTCACGCACGGCAACGGTCGAAATATCCCCGGCCACATAAGAGACAGCCGCATCACATTTAGCGGCAATCTCATCTGCGGTACGCTTCAGCGTGTCTTCAGTCCGGCCATTGAGGATGACATCGACACCCTCCATCGCCAGTGCCTCGGCACAAGCGCGGCCCAGACCGCGCGATGATGCGCAGATAACCGCGCGTTTGCCCTTGATCCCAAGATCCATAAGTCTCTCCCCGTGTTAACGGAAAGGGTTAGCATGATGGAAAGCAAAGGCAAACGGCGTTAACTCAGCCGCGCGCCTTCAGCGCATCGCGGATTTCTTCGAGCAGCACTTCCTGACGCGGCGTTTCCTCAGGCGCTTCGGCTTCCGCGCGTTTCAGCTTGTTCACGTTTTTAATGACCATGAACAGCACAAACGCAACGATCAGGAAGGCGATGATCGCGTTGATGAACACGCCATAGGTGATGACCGCAAGCCCTTGTTCCTTGGCTTGCGCAGCGGATGCGACCTCCTGGCCGGACAGGTTCAGGTACAAACCCGAAAAATCGAGGCCGCCTGTGACCAATCCGATCAGCGGATTGACAATATCAGTCACAAAACTGGTGACGATTGTGGTGAACGCCGCACCGATGACGATACCAACACCCATATCAACGACATTGCCTTTAACGGCGAAGTCTTTGAATTCCTGCATCATTCCCATAATTTAGCTTTCTTGAATTCGTATTTTCAATGCAAGGGATCACGCCCGCAGCGCTGCGCCCGTTTTGGTATTCACTGACGCGATAACCTTCGCGCCAATCGCCTCGATCTCGGCATCGGTAAAGCTTTGCGCTTTGGGTTGCAGGCGCACGGAAATCGCCACCGATTTCTTGCCCTCACCCAGTTGCGATTCGGCCTTGGCCCCCTCGAACACGTCGAACACCGTCACCGTCTCGATCAGGTTTTTCTCCGCCGCCTTGGCCGCCTTACAAATCGCATCCGCCTCGGTCCGCGCATCGACGACGAACGCAAAGTCACGATCAACCGCTTGCAGCTTGTTCATCGCCAACACCGCCCGCGCCGGAGACTTGGCTTTTGGCATCGGCAGCGCTTCCAAGAAGATCGAGAACGCCATCACAGGCCCGCTCAGATCAAACTGCGCCACCACTTTCGGATGCACCTCGCCGCACATCGCGATCAGGTTTTTCGGCCCCAGCTTGAACAAAGCCGAACGCCCCGGATGCAGCCAATCGGGCACGGCGCGGTCGATCATCAGCCGGTCCACAGGCGCGTTGAGCGCGCCCAAAGCCGCCTCAATATCCCCGCGCACATCATGGAAATCGACCGGACGCCGCGCTCCGCTCCAGTCCCGCGATGCCGTGCCGCCCGTGCGGATACCCGCCGCGATCATCTGCTCCTCGCCCGGTTCTGCCCCGTGGAAGCCGACGCCGATCTCGAACAACGCCAGATCAGCTGCCCCTTGCGCCTGATTGCGCGCCGCCGCCGCCAGCAATCCCGGCAAAGGCGAGGGCCGCATGTCGGACATATCGGACGAAATCGGGTTCTCAAGCTTACGTGCCGCATCGCCGCCACCAAAGGCTTCCGCCTCTGCCGCCTGGATAAACGTATAGGTCACGCACTCGTTCATCCCCTGCGCCGCCAGCATCCGTCGCGTCGTCGCCACCCGCTTTTGCATCGGTGTCAGCGAGGCTTTCGGAACGCCCGTGCTGCGACGTGGCAGCGGGACGGATTCCAACTGGCTCAGCGACGCAATCCGCGCGATTTCCTCAACCAGATCGGCCTCGCCATGCACATCAGGCCGCCACGCGGGCACAGCCACATCGAATCCGCCCGCTGAAGCCGTCACGCCAAAGCCCAGCGCCGTCAAAATCCGTTCCTGCTCGCCCGCTTCAACATCCATCCCGACCAGCGTTTTCACGCGATCCCCGCGCAAACCATAGCTGCGCGCGGTATCAGGCACAGCCCCGGCAACGATCACCTCGGACGCCTCGCCCCCGCACAGGTCCAACACCATGCGCGTTGCGAGTTCCATGCCCTCAGGCGTGAACGCCGGATCAATCCCGCGCTCAAACCGATAGCGCGCGTCGGAGTTGATCTTGAGCTTACGCCCCGTAATCGCCGTGCGCACCGGATCAAAATACGCCGCCTCGATGAACACATCCGTCGTCTCGGCCGAACAGCCCGACGCCTTGCCGCCCATGACGCCGCCGATGCCTTCCGGCCCCGCATCATCACAGATCAGAGTCATCGCCTCATCGAAGGTGTATTCCTTGTCATCCAGCGCCATCAGGCTCTCGCCCGGCTTGGACAAGCGCACATGAATATCGCCCTGCACCTTGCCCGCATCGAAAACATGCAGCGGGCGGGCGCGGTCAAAGGTCATGAAGTTGGTGATGTCGACCAGCGTATTGATCGGCCGCAGACCAATCGCCTTGAGCCGCTGTTGCAGCCATTCCGGTGACGGCCCGTTCCTGACGCCGCGAATATGCCGGCCCACGAACAGCGGACACGCCTTGTCGCTCACATCATCGCCCAAAGTCACATTGATCGCGCTTTTGAAAACGCCCGGCACAGCCGCCACCGGAGCGGGCTTCAGCGTCCCCACACCCCGCGCGGCCAGATCACGTGCCACGCCCCGCACGCCGAGCGCATCGGGGCGGTTCGGTGTGATGGCAATCTCGATCACAGGATCGCTCATGCCTTTGTAGTCGATGAAGCGCACACCCAGCGGCGCGTCTTCGGGCAGGTCGATCACCCCGTCATGGTCGTCAGAGATCAGTAATTCCGCCTCGGAACACAGCATCCCCAGCGTATCGACGCCGCGAATGGTCGCCTTCTTGATGCTGTACTCGCCCGCTTCGCGCTTCGCCGCCGCTTGGGCATCGCTGAGGCCGGACTTTTTACGGTCTTCCTCTTCCCATTTCGGAATATA
>CALDZQ010000335.1 GCA_937944035.1 uncultured Neomegalonema sp.
GGTTGCCGAATTCTTGTCATGTAACTCATCAACCCACACTCCCCTCAAGCGAGATCGCCACCAGTTTCTGCGCCTCAACTGCAAACTCCATCGGCAGGGCTTGCAAGACCTCGCGGCAGAAACCGTTGACGACGAGGGCGACGGCTTCTTCTTCGTCCATGCCGCGTTGGCGGCAGTAGAAGAGTTGGTCGTCATCGACTTTCGAGGTGGTCGCCTCGTGCTCGACGCGGGAGGAGTTGTTGCGGCATTCGATATAGGGGACCGTATGCGCGCCGCATTCCGAGCCGATCAGCAGGCTGTCGCATTGGGTGTAGTTGCGCGAGTTGGTCGCTTTGGGATGCATCGTCACCTGTCCGCGATAGGTATTCTGCGCGCGGCCCGCCGAGATCCCTTTCGAGACGATCCGGCTTTTGGTGTTCTTGCCAAGGTGGATCATCTTTGTGCCGGTATCTGCCTGCTGTGCGTTGTTGGCGATGGCGATGGAGTAGAATTCGCCTTGCGAGCCGTCGCCGCGCAGGATGCAGGACGGGTATTTCCACGTGATCGCGGACCCGGTCTCAACCTGCGTCCAGCTGACTTTCGAGTTTTTACCCCGGCAGTCGGCGCGTTTGGTGACGAAGTTATAGATACCGCCTTTGCCTTCCTCATCGCCCGGATACCAGTTCTGGACGGTGGAGTATTTGATCTCGGCATCGTCCATCGTGATCAGTTCGACGCAAGCCGCGTGCAGTTGGTTCGTGTCGCGCATGGGGGCGGTACAGCCCTCCAGATAGCTGACATAGCTGCCTTCTTCGGCAATAATCAGGGTGCGCTCAAACTGGCCCGTGTTCTCGGCGTTGATGCGGAAATAGGTGCTCAACTCCATCGGGCAGCGCACGCCTTTGGGGATGTAGACGAACGAGCCGTCCGAAAAGACAGCCGCATTGAGCGTGGCGTAGAAGTTATCGCGGCTGGAAATCACCGTGCCGAGGTATTTTTTCACCAGCTCCGGATGTTCCTTGATCGCTTCAGACATCGAGCAGAAGATGACGCCTTTGCTCATCAGCTCTTTCTGGAAGGTCGTGCCGACGGAGACGGAGTCAAACACCACGTCAACGGCGACCTGACGGCCTTCGCCCGCCGCCGTGCCAGCACCCTCGACACCTGCGAGGATCATTTGCTCGCGCAGGGGGATGCCCAGCTTTTCGTATGTTTCGAGCAGTTTCGGGTCAACCTCGTCCAAGCTTTTCGGCTTTTCAGCGAAGGACGCAGGCGATGCGTAGTAATACTGATCCTGAAAATCGATTTTCGGATAGTTGACCATCGCCCAAGTCGGCTCTTCCATCGTCAGCCAGCGGCGATAAGCCTCCAGCCGCCATTCGAGCATCCATTCCGGCTCGTCATTTTTTGATGAAATCAGACGAACGATGTCTTCGTTCAGACCTTTCGGCGCGAAATCGGTCTCGATGTCGGTTTCAAAGCCGTATTTGTATTTGCCTGCGAGGCTGTTGACTTGCTCAACGGTTTCGCGCTCGACGCCCTCACGGACAATAAGTTCTGCGGTATCTTCCATAAGATTTCCCCTAAATCTGGATGTCGAGTTCAAGGCGCGCTTTTGCTTGCCTGTCGCGATATAGTCCGCCCCACACGTCGATAAAGTGTGCGACCTCTTCTTCTGTCGTCGTCCGGCCAATACTGACGCGGATGGCTGAGCTTGCCATGCGGCTGTCAAACCCCATCGCGCGCAGCACTTTGCTCTCGGCCACTTTGCCGGACGAGCAGGCCGACCCGGCGCTGACGCGAATGCCTTTAAGGTCAAGCTGCATCAGTTGCGTTGATGCTTTCCAGCCTGGAACCGCCACGCAAAACGTGTTGGCAAGGCGCGCTGTGTTTTTGCCGACTTCGATAAAATCATTGCAGATAGCGGCCACCATCAACCGGATGTGGTCGATCAGGTGCGTAATCATCTGGGTATTGTGGGTCTCGCGCACAGCCTTTGCCGCCGCACCCATTCCGACAATGCCGAGCAGATTTTCGGTTCCAGACCGTCGGCGCATTTCCTGTCCGCCGCCGAGAATGAGAGGCGGCAGCGCATAGCCGGATTTTGTGATTAGCGCACCGACGCCAGCCGGACCGCCGAATTTCTCCGAAGCGATCATCGCATAATGCGCGCCTGAGCGCGCGAAACTGAACGTGTCACCCTGATCGTCGAAGCGCCCGCAATATTGCGCGGCATCGGTCAAAATCCGCAGGTCAACGTCTTTTCCGATGCGTGCTAACGCGGCAATGTCCTGCACGATCCCGGTTTCACTATTCGCGGCCTGCGCGCAGAGCAGCGGGTTTCCGTCAGCCTTAGCCGACAGGAAACTGCGCAGGGATTTCAGGTCGATTTTACCGTCGCTGGCAATCGATGCGGCGAATTTGTTCGCCTTCGTGCAGCGATCAGCCGCCTTCGTGACCGCCTCATGCTCGATGGAAGGCAGGAACAGGCTGGTCCAAGACCCCTCGCGCAATACCCAGTTTGCCGCTTCGGTTGCGCCTGAGGTGAAAGTGATCTCGTCCGGTTCACAATCGGCGAGTTCGGCGATATTGTCACGCGCCTCGTCGATTAATGCCTTGGCTTTGCGGCCGCCCGCGTGGATGGAGGACGGATTGCCGGTAACATCCATCGCCGCGATCATCGCCGCCTTGGCTTCGGCGCAAAGCGGGGCCGCGCCATTCCAGTCGAGATAGGCTGTTTGCGTCATCGGGCCTGGTTCTCGTCAAAAACCGTTGCGCCGATGAAGTCGGGAACCGCCGGGCAGGGAACGATCTCGGTGGCGACCACGTCTTCGAGCGAGGTTTGCTGGAGGAATGTGTAGACATGCGCCGAAAGACGCTCCCACAGATTGTGCGTCAGGCACAGAGTGCCGGATTTCGTGCAGCCCTTGCCGACTTCGCCGGAACATTGTGTTGCCTGCAGGTTTTCCTCAACCGCGCTCATGATTTCGGACACAGCGATTTCGCTGGCGGGGCGGGCGAGTGAGTAGCCGCCGCCCGGACCGCGCATCGATGTGACCAGACCCGCGCGGCGCAGCTTGCCGAACAGTTGCTCCAGATAGGCGAGTGAGATTCCCTGACGGTCGGCGATTTCCGTCAGCGCAAGAGGCCGCCCATCCGCATGGATGGCGATATCGGACATTGCTGTCACCGCATATCGGCCTTTTGTGCTCAATTTCATCGTATCTCACCCTAACTGCGCCATAAATAGGAGCGCAGACTTGACCAAACGGGCAGCGGGGCGTTATCGCATCCGCAGCATTCCCGTATCGTCAGTTTAGAATCGTTCTAATATTGCCGAGCGTAGAGGTCAAGATTTGTTGGTGAACGATGCCTGAAGTACATTTTGCTGGTCCTGAAGGCCGCCTCGAAGGCCGCTATCACCCGAATCCGAGCGAAGGCGCTCCGATTGCACTGGTGTTGCATCCGCATCCGCAGTTTGGCGGGACGATGAACAACAAGGTTGTTTACAACCTTTACTATGCGCTGCACGAGCTTGGCTTCTCCGTGCTGCGGTTTAATTTTCGCGGTGTTGGCCGCTCGCAGGGCGAGTTTGATGC
>CALDZQ010000336.1 GCA_937944035.1 uncultured Neomegalonema sp.
ACCCGCCTCCATCCGCGACACGCTTTTGCGTAAGGATGTGGAGTAATATCAACGGCCTTGAATACTGACCTTACCATTTTCCCTTCCCCGCACTCCGATGCGGGGTCAGTTGGGCGAGAGTGCTTTGCTGAGAAAGACCCCGCATCAAGTGCGGGGAAGGGATTTTTAAAGAGTCAGCACCAAAGGCCGTTAGTATAAGCTGATTTCCAGAAAAGCCGATAGGATTTTCCGCAAGACGATCTAACAGGTTGCGGAAAAAACTAATATTTTCAGTTGCTTGAGTGTCAGCGATATTTGGAAAATGGATTCCGGCCTTCGCCGGAATGACTCGTTTCATAAGTTGCCAAAGAGTTTTTCAGCAACCTGCTAAATCCCCCCACCCCCCATAAACCAAGCCCCGCTGTCGAAGGCGAGGGTGTGGTCCATTGATTGGGAGGGGTGGGCGCAGCCGGCGTCGCCGACGATGCGGGCGGGTACGCCCGCCACGGTCTTGCAGGGCGGCACATCGGCAAGAACGACCGAGCCTGCGCCGACGCGTGAGCAATCGCCGATGCGGATATTGCCGAGGATTTTCGCCCCCGCCCCGATCAGCACACCGCGACCGATTTTCGGATGGCGGTCGCCGCCCTCTTTACCCGTGCCGCCCAGCGTGACGCTGTGCAGCAGGGAGACATCGTCCTCGATCACCGCCGTCTCGCCCACCACAACGCCCGTTGCGTGGTCGATCATAATGCCTTTGCCGATCCGCGCGCCGGGATGGATGTCGACCGCGAACACCTCGGAAATCCGCATTTGCAGAAATTGCGCGAACGGACGCCGTCCGTTGGTCCACAGTGAGTGCGCGATGCGCGATGCCTGTAGCGCCATGAAGCCTTTGAAGAACAGCAACGGCTGGACATAAGACGTGCAAGCGGGATCGCGCTCGAACACCGCGACGATGTCCGCCCGCGCTTTCTCACCGATCTCCGGCGCTTCGGCCAGCAGTTGCGAAAAGGTCTCGCGCAGGGATGCCTCTTTGACCTCGTGGACGCTGAGCTTGGCGGCGATCCGCGCGGACAGCGCCGCCTCAAAGCTGCTGCGCCCCAGCACATTCTCTTGCAGCAGTGACGCGATCAGCGGCTCCTCCTCCTGCATTTCCTTGGCATGTCGGCGGATGTCTTCCCAAACGGGGTCGCATGTCGCCAGTTTTGGCGCAGGGTGTTTCGATCCTTGTGACATGACACAGTCCCCTCGGCGTTAATTTCGACCACGCTTCCCGCTCTATGGTTAGATGAGGCATGTGGAGGCGCGGGTCAATGAACAACGCAAAATGCGGGGATGCGCTTGCAACTGAGGGTGAACCCGCCGATTACGCCAAATAGGACAAATAAACCGCGTTGAAACGCCTTGACGTTCTCCCCATCACTGCGCTCTGTGCCGGATGTGAAAAATGCGTCAACTCAACTTCTAAGGAACAGCCATGACTTCTGATATTTTCTCCGTCTCCGGGCGTGTAGCACTTGTCACCGGAGCATCGGGCGGGTTGGGCCGTGCCATCGCCTCCGCTTTGGCCGCGAATGGCGCTAAGGTGGTCGGGGTCGCGCGGCGGGCGGCGTTGCTGAAGGAATGGGAAGCGGAGACGGACGGCGAGACCGCCTCCCTTGCCGCCGATCTTTCAAATCCGCAGCAGGCACAAGCCCTCGCCGCCGAAGCGACGGAGATTTTCGGGGCGCCCGACATTCTCGTGAACGCGGCGGGCATCAACACCCGGCAAACCGCCGATGAGGTTACGCTTGAGGGATGGCAGCTGACGCTCGACCTGAACCTCGCGGTTCCGTTTTTCATCGCTCAGGCACTCGCCCCTGAGATGAAAGCGCGCGGGTGGGGCCGGATCATCAACTTCGCCTCGCTGCAAAGCTTTCGCGCCTTTCCGGGCGGGTTGAGCTATGGCGCATCCAAGGGCGGGATTACACAAATGACACGGGCGATGGCCGAGGCATGGTCTCCGCATGGCATCACCGCCAACGCCCTCGCGCCCGGATTTTTTCCGACCGAGTTGACAGGCCCGGTCTTTGCCGACCCGGAACGCGCGGCCCGCAATGCCGCGCAGACCTGTGCGGGACGGAATGGAACAATGGCCGATATAGTCGGACCCGCGCTTTTTCTCTGCGCACCAGCATCGGACTATGTGACCGGACAAATCCTGTCAGTCGATGGCGGCTTCACCGCCCGGTGACGCTTCAGACGCATAAAATCAATTAAGTCACAAAATGCAACTTGATCCTGTATGGTTGAATCGTTAAATATCAAAACTACCCTAAATGAGTCGCATTATGCGAACACAAAATGCGGCAACTGCACTTCAAGGATACCAAAACAAAACTCAAAATTGTGAATGTAGTCGCTTAACACTTTGTTATAATTGTAAGTTCACCTCCCTCTCACATACCCTTCGGTAGAGTTAAAGAAATGGCACTGCCCTTGCTCCCTTACTCATACGTCAAGTTAGACGGGCAAATCAGAAGAAAGGTGTTCAGATGAAACATCACGTGGATATTCATGTCGGACAACGTGTTCGTCGTCGTCGTTGGATGTTGGGTATGACCCAGCAACAGCTTGGTGAAGCGGTTGGAATCAAATTCCAGCAGATCCAAAAGTATGAGACAGGCATGAACCGTGTTTCAGCAAGCCGTCTTTACGATATTGCAACCGCGCTTGATGTGCCCGTTTCCTTCTTCTTTGAAGGCGTCACCGAAGGCGAGGCCACGGAACAGGTCATCACAGAACAAGACGTTGTCGCGGCGAACGAAAACGCCGAGAACGAAGTTGATCTGTTCTCTGAAAAGGAGACACTCGAACTGATCCGCTGCTACTACAAGATGCCTGAAGAGCCGCGTCGCCGGTTGTTCGAGCTGACGAAGTCGCTGTCACGCGCCGCTGCCGCAGCCGCTTAAGGCGACGGCATGGTGTTTGCCCGGACAGGCATGACGGATGATTGAGGCCGAGATCGCATCTTGCATCTCGGTCGCACACCGCCTCTGTGATGCCGCGCACCCTATTGCGATGGCTTATTTCCGGTCAGGCGAACTTCAAACCGAGAGTAAAACCGCTCAAGATGCGGGGTATGACCCTGTGACTTTGGCAGATCGCGCCATCGAAGCTGAGATGCGCGATATTTTGGGGTCGCTTCGGCCCGAAGACGGTATTTTGGGCGAGGAATGGCCCGATAAACCGAGTGCAAACGGCCTGCAATGGGTTCTTGATCCGATTGACGGCACACGCGCATTCATCAGCGGCCTGCCCAGTTGGGGTGTGCTGGTCGCGCTGAATGACGGCGACAAGCCCGTCATCGGCATGATGTTGCAACCGTTCACCCGCGAACGGTTTGTCGGTGTTGATGCCGATACGCGAAGTTCCACGTTATATCACGGGACCACCGAGCGCAGCTTGCGCACAAGCACGACGGAGCGGATCGGAAACGCGCTGATGTGCTGTACCGCGCCGGATATGTTTTCCGCCGACGATGAAATCAGAAAATTCACCGCAATTTCGGAGCGGACACGCCTGACGCGGTTCGGGACCGATTGCTACGGCTATGCGATGCTGGCGATGGGTCAGGTTGATCTGGTCGTTGAGGCATCGCTGAAGCCCTATGATATTCAGGCGCTTATGCCCCTTGTCCGTGCGGCGGGCGGGGTTGTGACGAATTGGCAAGGCGGCGATTGTCAGCATGGCGGGCAGGTTATTGCCGCCGCAAATCCGGTTTTGCACGAACAGGCGCTGGCACTGCTGGCGTAAAATTCCGGCTTGCGCGGATCGGCGGGCAGCCTCAAGAATGCGCCCATGAGAGATTCCGAGAAAGACGACGCCCCCTCCCCCATCGACGCGCTGCTGGAAGTCATGCGCCGCCTGCGCGATCCTCAGACGGGTTGCCCCTGGGACATCGAACAGACGTTCGAGAGCATCGCCCCGTACACCATAGAAGAAGCGTATGAGGTTGCGGACGCGATCCATAAAGGCGACCGCGATGCCCTGCGCGGGGAGCTTGGCGATTTGCTGCTGCAAGTGGTGTACTACGCGCAGATGGGCAAGGAGGAAGGCAGCTTCACCTTCGACGACATCACCCGCGCCATCACCGAAAAGATGATCCACCGCCACCCGCACGTCTTCGGCGATAAGGAGATCACCTCAGCCGGGGAACAGACGCGGCATTGGGAAGAGGTGAAGGAGGCCGAGCGCAAGGCGGCGAAAGATCAAAGCGCGCTAGCCGATGTGGCCATCACCCTGCCCGCCCTGAACCGCGCACAAAAGCTGCAAAAACGGGCCGCGCGGGTCGGGTTTGACTGGCCCGGTATCGACGGGGTGCTGGATAAGATTGTCGAGGAAACCAACGAACTCGCCGACGCGCGGCGCGACGGGGAGACGACGGAGCGGATCACCGATGAATACGGCGACGTGCTGTTCACCCTCGCGGTGCTGGGCCAGCATCTTGGCATTGATGCCGAACAAGCGCTGACCCAAGCCAACCGAAAATTCGAGCGCCGCTTTCGCGGTGTCGAAACCCTGCTCGCCGAACAGGGGCGTGGCCCGGCTGAATCAAATCTCGATGAGATGGATGCGCTGTGGGATGCGGTGAAGCGGCAGGAGCGCGGCGAAACTTAGAGTATCCGTTATGCGCAAGGCTGATTATTTGTCCATTCGCGGTTATCTCTGACGAGTGCGTTAGCGAGTGTAATGAGTTTACGCATAGCGGCTGTGATTGCGACTTTGGGCGGTTTTCCCGCTTTGATGTGACGAT
>CALDZQ010000337.1 GCA_937944035.1 uncultured Neomegalonema sp.
GATGTGGTTCTGCCCTATGAGGACGCGGAAAAGCTGGGCTTTGATCCCGCAAATCTGGCCTTCAGTCAGGTTGTGCGCACCGCGAACGGAACCGCCTACGCGGCCCCTATCGTCATCGAATCCCTCGACATCGGCGGCATCACCGTCACCAATGTCCGCGCCTCCGTCTCCGAAGAGGGCAACCTGGACACCGCCCTGCTCGGCATGAGCTTCCTCAACCGCATCAGCAGCTACACCTTCGCGGGCGATAAACTGATGCTAAGACCTTAGACCATCCTGAACGATATAAGGATCATTCCGGATAGTCTAACTTCTTGTTTTGGCGCATTTTCCGAGTCGGGCAATGAACTCATTGCCCTTGAAAATGCTCTAAATTCAGAGCGCGCACTCGAACATTATTACCGGAAAAAGCTCCATACGAAGCCGGCAGTAGTCACCCGCGACTTGCTCGCGGGGTCCATCGTTCACCCTATCCCGCGAACGGGTCCGTAACCAAAATCGTGTCATCCCGCTCCGGCGAGGTGGACAGCAGGGCGACGGGGCATTCGATCAGCTCCTCGATCCGCTTCACATATTTCACCGCCGCAGCGGGCAGATCGGCAAAGCGCCGTGCGCCCTCGGTGCTTTCGGACCAGCCCGGCATCGTCTCATAGACAGGCGTGGCTTTGGCTTGCAGCGCGGCGGCGGCGGGCAGGTGGTCCATCTCGACCCCGTCCACCATATAGCCCGTGCAGATCTTCAACTCCTCAAACCCGTCCAGCACGTCCAGCTTGGTCAGCGCCACGCCGTGCATCCCCGACTGCGCCGCCGTTTGCCGCACCAATGCGGCATCGAACCAGCCACAGCGCCGCTTGCGTCCGGTGACTGTGCCGAACTCATGCCCGCGCTCGCCGAGGCGTTGACCGACATCATCATCCAACTCGGTCGGGAACGGTCCGGCCCCGACGCGGGTGGTATAAGCCTTAACAATCCCCAGCACATAGCCGACCTGCCCCGGCCCGACGCCCGCGCCCGTGCCCGCCTGTCCGGCGACCACGTTCGACGAGGTCACATAAGGATACGTGCCGTAATCAATATCGAGCAACGCCCCTTGCGCCCCCTCGAACAGCACCCGCTTGCCCGTGCGCCGTGCCTGATCCAGCTCACGCCAGACCGGGGCCGCATAGGGCAGGATCACTTCCGCAATTTCCAGCAATTCCGCCTTCAGCGCGTCGCGGTCAATCGGCGCTTCGCCCAGCCCCTTGCGCAGCGGATCATGGTGCGCCAGTAGCCGCGTCAGCCGATCCTCCAGCGTCGCCTCATCGGCCAGATCAGCCAGCCGGATCGCGCGGCGGCCCACTTTATCCTCATAGGCCGGACCGATGCCCCGCCCCGTCGTGCCGATCTTGCTCTTGCCCGCCGCCTCTTCGCGCAGGCGGTCCAGATCGCGGTGAACAGGCAGGATCAGCGGCACGGTTTCGGCCACTTTCAGGCTTGCGGGAGAGATTTCGACGCCCTTTTCGCGCAGCCGCCCGATCTCATCGACCAGCGCCCACGGATCAAGCACCACACCGGAGCCGATCATCGACAGCTTGCCCTTGCGGACAATGCCCGACGGCAGCAGCGACAGCTTGTAGACCGCGCCGTCAATAACAAGCGTATGGCCCGCATTGTGTCCGCCCTGGAAGCGCACCACCACATCGGCCCGCTCACTCAGCCAATCGACAATCTTGCCCTTGCCCTCATCGCCCCATTGGGCGCCGATCACGGCCACGTTGCTCATATTCCCAGTCTCCCCGCATCAAAACCCGCGCAGGTCTAACCCAGCGTCGGGGCGGGGGGAAGAGAGAACCGCCAAAAACGCAAAACCCCGACCAAAAGGCCGGGGTTCCACAGGATCACTATGACAGGAGATTAACCAGCCATTGCGTCGAGTTGCTCAAGCATCGGAGCAACCACAGGCTCGATGATCGGGCCGACGCCGGGCAGGCCAACCGCCGTTTCGATCATCGGGCGCAGCGCCGCAAGTGCCGTGCTGACCATACCACCGAATGCACCCTTTGCAGGACCGGTCAGGTTTTCGGCCATGCCGCTCAACCCTTCAATCTTACCCGCCGCATCCGTCAGACCGGGCAATGCGGCCTGTGCCGACTCAACATCCGTGATCGAGCCAACCGATGTTTTCAGACCATCCATCGTGCCACGGAAGCTTTCGGCGACATTCACGTCACCGACGGTCATGCTCTGCTCAAGCGCAGCGGAAGGCATCTCTGGCTTGGTCATGTTGGTCATGTTGCCGAGGAAGTACCACGCCAGCGCGGCCAGCAGGACCAGCGGCAGCAACCATTTCAACCAGCCAAAGCCGGAACGCTTAGGCTCTTCGAGGCTCCGCGCCGTTGCATGACCCGCATCCCGCGCGCCATCATAGGCCGTCTCCGCCGTGTCACGCACAGCGTTACCCGCTTCACGAACCCGTTCGGAACCGCCCGCATAGGCGCGCTCAGCCGTATCACCGACCGCGTCGCCGGCGTTACCCGCCGCACCACGGGCAGACATCGCCGCCGCACCAACCGCAGCAGCGGCCCCTCCGGCAAGCGCACCCGCACCGCTGATTCCGCCGGAAACACCGTCGCGCGCAGCGCCTGCAACATTGCCAGCCGCATCGCGTGCCGAAGCACCCATGCCGCTCACCGCGCCGCCAACACTGCCCGCAGCACCGCTTACGGAACCCGTCACACTGCCAGCCGCATCGCGCATCGATCCACCAGCGCCCGAAACCGCATCACGCGCAGCGCCCCCGATACCGCCCGCAGTCGCGCCGATATTGCCGCCAACATCCGCCGCCGCATCGCGGGCAGACATCGCCACACCGCCAGCCGCCGCAGCCGCACCGGCCGCAAGACCGCCCAAGCTGCCCAGATTACCCTTGAGCGAATCAAGCAGACCCGTGCCTTGCAACTGCGCGGCAAAATCATTCGGCATCGCCTCCGCAATGCTCGCTTTTTGCCCGTCGAGGAAGCGCGACAGACCCGCCGAGTCAAAGTTGTTCCGGCTGACTTCCTGCCCCAGCGACCCCAGCGCAACAGGGCCGACCAGACCGAGCAGAGACTTCGACGTTGTCTCGTTCATACCCAGATGGCCGCCCATCGCATTGGTCATAGAGCCGAGCGCGTTGTCACCGAGCAAGCTGGAAAGATTGTTCAGACCGGCTTGTTGGATCTGACCGCCGTCTGTGCCGCTGATCGCTGATTCAAAATTGTTCAGCATCCCCTGATCCTGACCCTTCGCCATATCGAACAGCGACTGCGCGCCTGACGGGCTGGATGCACGGCCTGCAATAGCGGCCAAAATTGTCGGCAGCGCTGCCGAGATGGCGCGGTTTGCAAGGGTGTTATTGATGCCCAACATCGAAGCCACTTTGCTGACAACAGCAGGGCCGAGAAAACGCATGGCGGTGTTAACGATACTCATCTTTTATCTCCCATCAGGCCGCGAAATTACGGCCGATAAACTATCAACGGCAAGGACTCCCCTTGAGTCACCGGCTCCGTCCAACCCAAGATGGTTAAGCGGAAATAAACAAACAAGTACCTTAGAGTTAATATTTCAGATAATTTGATATTATTTTCAAAATTCATTTTTTTACTTCGATTTTGAAATCAAAAATGATTCTCATTTTGCGAAAAAGGGCTTTTACTCCCAGGTCAGGTTGCTTTCTTGAGAAAAATTCTATCAGAAGCTGAGCGCCGCCGCACAGTCGCAAATCCAGACCCTGCCGCAGATCGCGGACAGGCGGGGAAGTGCGCACCCTCCCCTCACCCGTTCAGCCGCGCCACCAGTTCCGGCAAATCGGCCATCACCTCAATCACATGATCCGCCTCAGGGCGCAGCGTCTCGATGTCGGCCGGACCCGTGCCGATGCCCACGGCAATCGCCCCCGCCGCCCGTGCCGCTTTAATGTCATGCAAACTGTCCCCGATCATCAGCACTCTGGCGGGCTTCACATTGATATGCGCCGCGAACGCTTCGATCATCCCCGGTCCGGGTTTCGCGCCATAGCCGCTATCCGCACCCCAGATGGTCGTGAACCGGTCCGTCAGGTTCAGCTTGCCCATCTGCGCCCGTGCCGAGGCTTCCTGATCGTTGGTCGCAATCCCCAGCGGCAGGTTCATACCGCGCAGCGCATCCAGCGCGCCGGGCACATCCGCCGCATGGGCGACGCGGGCGGTTCCTTCTTGAGTCATCCGGTCGATAATCCGCCCCGCCAGCGCCGCATCCGCCTTCATGTCCAGAATTTCCGCCCATGCCAGCAGCGTATCGGCCCCCGTCCCCGCGATGAACACAGAGTCCGGCTGGAACCGCTCCGCATCGAAGTCAAAATCGATCGCCGTCGCCATCCGCCGCGCCTTGCCCTCGTCACCGCCCGCAAAATGCCGGATCACCGCCGCAGAGGACGGCCCCCAGGTCAGATCGAAATCGACCAGCACACCATCCTTATCGAACAACACACCCTTTACCGCCCTCATGCCGCACGCTCACTCGGCAGGGTCAGCCCGCCCAGCGCGTCCGGCTCGAACCCCGGCACATGCGCAAACTCCCAGACATGCCCGTCCGGATCGGCGGCATAAGAGATTGTCCCCCACGGCGCGTCAAAGGGTGCGCGGCGCAGCGTCCCTCCGGCGGCGAGAAACGCATCCAGCCCCGCCCGCATCGCCTCAACGCTGGCATAGTTATGGCCCAGCGACATCCCGCCCGGCACAGGCGCGGCATCCGGCGCACCCATATCCGCACTCAGGGCGTCTTGAGGGTAAAGACCCAACACAAATCCGTTCGCCTGAAAGAAGGTAACGCCCCCCTCCACACTCTCCGTCGCCGCTTTCCAGCCGATTTTTTCATAAAATTCGCGGCTCTTAACGATATTCCGCACCCCTAGAGTGATGAGGCTGACACCCGTTTTCATAAGGTTTTCCAATCTGTTAACGCCTTCCGGCCCGCAGCACCCACTGATTGTGACGCCTTCGCCACAAAATTACCACCACATCGTCACGACGGAAATCGCCCCGCCCCTCCGTTACACTGGCATCAACACGGTGCAGGACGGCATAGGGCCAAGACAGCATCGTTCCAGTTAGAAGGACTTGACCCATGAAAAAGTACATCATCGCCGCCCTTACCGCACTCGGCCTCGGCGCAGCAGCCGCCCCCGCAATGGCCGGTGGTTCGTTTTACGTCTCCAGCTATGTCAGTGCGCCCAGCTACAGCTATGTGGCCCCGCGCTACGTCGCACCGGCTTATGTCGCACCAACCTACATTGCGCCATCATACCATGCGCCGACCGTAACCTACACGCGCCCTTATGTTGCGCCAACGTATGTCGCGCCGGCCTATATCGCGCCGACCTATTACAGCCGTCCGACGATTTCGTTCAGCTTCGGGACCACCCACCGCTACCCCAAGTATCGCGGGTATAAAAAGCATCGCGGCCACGGTCATAAGCATGGCAACCGCCACGGCCACAAGCACGGTCATCGCGGCCACCACAAGCACTAAGCTCAGGCACTGAAACAGTGTCAGGTGCGGCGGTAAAACCCGTCGCACCATTCCCAAAATTTCCCCCGATCTCCACGTCCCTTGTTGCCACGCACGCGCTTTGTCGTCATTACTTAAAGCGCGTGTTTTTTTATTTTTCCCGAATTGGAGCATTCCGATGTTTAAACCTGTAGTCGCCGCCGTCCTGGCCGCGAGCATTGGCCTTCCCACCCTCGCACAGGCCCAGTCGGTCCGCGTTCCCGTAGTCCGCATTCCCGCGACAGTCACAGGCACATGGGTGCTCAACCCCGCCGCCTGCCCTGACATCCGCGAAGATTTCCGCGACGCCCGCTATAATTCGGGCCGTGCCGACCGCCGCGAAGACCGCCGCGACCAGCGCGTTATCAACTGCCCGTCCAGCGCATACACCTTTGTGCCGACACCGGGCCAAGCGCCGAACAAGCGCATCAAAGTCGGCCGCGACGGAACCGCCCGCTTCCTGGAGCCGGGCGAACCGGCCTTCGGCAACCGCAGACGCGCCGGTGTGGCGATAACGGCGGTTCCGGTCTTCCCGACACAGGTTCCCCAGACTCAGGTTCCCACGTATCAGCAGCCCGCGTATCAGGCTCCGACCTACGTGCAGCCGCAATATCAGACGCCTCAGTATCAGGCGCCAACCACAACGTATCAGGCTCCGGCGACAACATATCAGACGCCCACATACGCGGCGCCAACAACGCCAACGTATCAAACGCCAACCTACCAACAGCCGTCGTACCAATCGACGACGACACCAACATATCAGACGCAGCCGACCTACCAGTCGACAACACCGTCTTACAGCACGACAACCCAGCCCACCTACGTCCCTTCCGGCACGTATCAGTAAGCGGCATCAGGCTCCCGACCGGAAACGGTCGGGAGTTTTTTCTAACCGGGCAGCTGTCCCCGGCCATCGTTCAAAACCGGACGCTGAAACATTCGGCACCGACCACCGGAACCGGATTGCTTGCGCGGAACGAATGATCCCACTTCCCCCTTGCATCCCCCCCCGATTAAGACTATCTCCCCCTCAACAGCGGCTCGTCCTTGGGATGATCCACCGGAATTCGCAAACGGGCCGCACGGTCCGTTTTTTCGTTTCCGGGATATAGTTTTTATGGATAGCGACCTGCTAATCGCCAAGTCACCCGCCGAGGAGCGCCTCGTCGAGATGCTCACCCCCTCCGTCGAGGGGATGGGCTACGAGCTTGTGCGCCTGCGCATCATCGGCACGCCCGGCGGCACGGGCGAGGTCACGCTGCAAATCATGGCCGAGCGCCCGGACGGGACGATGGAGATCGACGACTGCGCCGCGCTGTCCGAGGCCGTCTCCGCGATCATGGATGTCGAAGACCCGATTGACCGCGAGTACAGCCTTGAGG
The DNA here is from genome assembly GCA_937944035.1 of uncultured Neomegalonema sp. Taxonomy (GTDB): domain Bacteria; phylum Pseudomonadota; class Alphaproteobacteria; order Rhodobacterales; family Rhodobacteraceae; genus JAHDDY01. The sequence goes on from CALDZQ010000337.1 coordinate 6,933, forward strand.
TCTCGTCACCGGGCATCGACCGCCCGCTGACCCGCTCGAAAGATTTCGCCACCTACACGGGCTATCGCGCCAAGATCGATATGTCCCTGCCGGTCGACACCACCACCGGCCCGCGCCGCAAGTTTCGCGGTGATCTGCAAGGGCTGGAAGGCGAGTCGATCTCGATCAAACTCGACGATCTCGGCCTTGTCAGCCTGCCATTGCGCGATGTCGCCGATGCCAAGCTGCTTATCACCGACGCCCTGATTGCCGAAAGCCTGAAGAAAAAGCGCGTTCCCGATGCGAGCCGCGCTGATGATGTTGAATATGAGACGGATTCCGACACAGAATCCGCCGAACGGGAGGACTAACTCATGGCCACTGCTGTTGCCGCCAATAATATGGAACGCCTTCAGATGGCCGAGGCCGTCGCCCGCGAGAAGATGATCGACCGCTCGGTCGTGATCGAAGCGATGGAAGAGGCTTACCAGAAAGCCGCCCGCTCGAAATACGGCGCTGAATACGACATCCGCGCCAATATCGACCCCCAATCCGGCGAGCTGACAATGGCCCGTGTGCGCGAGGTTGTGGAGGAGATCGAAAACTTCTCCACCGAAATCCTGCTTGAGGATGCCCAGACCAAAAACCCCGAAGCCACCCTGGGCGCGTTCATCTCAGACCCGCTCCCGCCGATGGAATTCGGCCGCGTCGCCGCACAAACCGCAAAACAGGTTATCGTCCAGAAGGTCCGCGAAGCCGAACGCGATCAGCAATTTGAAGAATACAAAGACCGCGTCGGCGAAATCATCAACGGCACGGTCAAGCGCGTCGAATACGGCAATGTCGTCGTCGATCTGGGCCGGGGCGAGGCCGTTGTCCGCCGCGACCAGCAAATCCCCCGCGAGATGTTCCGTCAGGGCGACCGCATCCGCGCGCTCGTTCTCGATGTGCGCCGCGAGGCCCGTGGCCCGCAAATCTTCCTCTCCCGCGCCGCCCCCGCCTTCATGGCCGCGCTGTTCATGCAAGAAGTGCCGGAAATCTACGACGGCATCATCGAGATCAAAACCGTCGCCCGCGACCCCGGCTCCCGCGCGAAAATCGGCGTCATCAGCAACGACCCGTCCATCGATCCCGTCGGGGCATGTGTCGGTATGCGCGGCTCGCGCGTTCAGGCCGTTGTCGGCGAGTTGCAAGGCGAGAAAATCGACATTATCCCGTGGTCCGACGATGCCGCGACCTTCCTCGTCAACGCGCTCCAGCCCGCTGAAGTGTCGAAAGTCGTGCTTGATGAGGACGCCGCGCGCATTGAGATCGTGGTCCCCGATGACCAGCTCAGCCTCGCCATCGGCCGTCGCGGTCAAAACGTGCGCCTCGCCTCTCAGCTGACCGGCTGGGACATCGACATTATGACCGAAACCGACGAAAGCGAACGCCGTCAGAAGGAATTTGAAGTCCAGACCGCGATGTTCATCGAGGCGCTTGATGTCGACGAAATGATCGCCTCGCTGCTGGTTTCCGAAGGCTTCTCCACGCTTGAGGAGGTCGCCTATGTCGATTTCGAGGAAATCGCCTCCATTGACGGCTTTGACGAGGATACGGCGGGCGAACTGCAAGCCCGCGCCCATGAGCATCTCGAAGCGATCAACACCGCCCATATGAAATCCGCCAAAGACGCGGGCATCAAGGACGAACTGGTCAATTTCGACGGCCTCAGCCCGGCCATGCTCGCCGCGCTGGCTGCTGAAGGCATCCTGACGCTGCAAGACTTCGCGGAACTGGCCGATTGGGAGCTGTCGGGCGGCTACACCGTGTCGGACGGACAGCGGATCAAGGATGACGGCATCCTCGAAGAATTCGACATGTCCGAGGTCGAAGCCCGCAATCTCATCCTCACCGCCCGCGTCGCGCTGGGCATTATGACCGAGGAAGAGGCATTCCCGGTAGTCGAGGAAGAGTTCGTCGAAGAGGGTGAGGAAATCGAAGAAGGCGAGGAAATCCCCGCATCCGAAGCCGACGCCGTCTTCGCCAGCTTCGCCGACGCCCCCGCCGGGGATGAAGAAGAGCCAACGTAACCACCCTCACATTGTCATCCCCGCGAAAGCGGGGATTCCAACCGACCAAAACCCCAACCAATCACAGGAACCCCACCTTGGCGCGAGGACGCAGAGACCGCACACTCGAACGGCTCGACGGGCTGGATCGGAAATGCATCGCCACGGGGCAAGCTGTGCCGCGCGACGGGCTGATCCGCTTTGTCAGCGGGCCGGACGGGTCGCTGTTCCCTGATCTGGCCGAGAAGCTACCCGGTCGCGGCGTCTGGGTCAGCGCAAGCCGTGAAGCGCTGGACAAAGCGGTAAAAAAACGCCTGTTCGCGCGCGGCCTCAAAACAACGGTGACGGTCCCTGAAGACCTGACGGATGCGGTCGAATCACTCTTGTTGAAACGATTGGTCGACTCCATCGCCCTGGCGCGCAAAGCGGGCGCCGCCGTATGCGGATTTGAAAGGGTGAAAGAAGCGTTAAATCGTGGTAATGTGAAGCTGCTTTTCGCCGCAAGTGACGGCGCGGAGGGCGGTAAATCAAAGCTACGCGGCATCGACGACGAGGCGGAAGGCTATTGCGCGTTAACTTCGCACGAATTGGGCTTGGCCTTTGGCAGGGAAACTGTGATACACGCGGCACTTCTTAACGGGGGTGTCACAAATCGGGTGGCACGGGAAGCACATCGGTTACGCGGTTTCCGGCCTTTGCCGGACCCTGCGCCCGACGCCACCCTGAAACCGACCGAACTATGATTCTGAGTGGACAGCTACAATGACAAAACCATGAGACTTCATGTGCGGAGGCGACAGCGATGTCGTAGATAGACAGCAAGACGGGGGTCACGATGAGATGACCCATAATCAGGTAGATAAATGAGCGATAGCGACAACGATACTGACTCGGCAAAACAAACCAAGACACTGAGCGTCAAGCGCACCGTGTCGGAAACAAGCCGCGTTAAGCAGAGCTTCTCGCACGGGCGGTCCAAATCCGTGGTGGTCGAGACAAAGCGCAGCAAAGGTAAGCTGACAGCGCCCGGCGCTGCCGCAGGTGCGAGCACGGGCGCGGGCGCAGCCCCCGGCCCCAAAACAACCCGCAAACCCGCAGCAGGGGCAAGGCCCGGCGCGAGACCGGGTGCAAAATCCGGTGCGGGCGAGACACGCGGCCGTTCGGGCGGCGGCAAGGGTGCGATGCTCAAATCCTTGTCCGACGAGGAATATTCACGCCGCGTCAAAGCTCTTGAAACAGCCAAGGCCGCCGCTGCCGTTCAGGAAAAAGCGAAAGCCGAGGCCGAAAAAGCCGCCGCTGCCGCTGAGGCAGAGCGCGTAAAAGCCGAAGCGGAAGCAGCAAAAGCCGCCGCCGCCGAGACCGCGAAAGCCGAGGCGGAAGCCGCCGCCGCAAAAGCGGCCGAAGCCGCCGCTGCCGCGAAAGCCGCCGAGGAAACTGAAAAAGCCAAGCCGGCCGCCAAAACCAAAGCGGAAGAAAAAGCCGCTGACGCGCCCGTCGAGGATGAAAAAGCCGAAAAGCCGAAAGCCGCGCCAAAAACCAAGGCGAAGGCAAAAGCTGACGACGCCCCTGCGGCAAAAGAAGAACCCGCAGCGGAAGAGGTCGTCCAAAAGGCCGACACCCCCGCTGCCGACAGCAAGCCGGAGGCAACACCGGAGGCTGAGGCTGAGGCTGAGGCTGAACCACGCCGTCGTGTGCGTCAGGATGATGGCGTCAAGACAGGGTCGGATGTGGATATTTCCGCGCTCACCACCGCCCTGCCCGGTCCGAAAATCATCTCCCGCGCGCCGCCAAAACCAAAAGCGCCCTCCGCCCCCGTACAAGAAGCGGCAGCGGATAACGGCCCTCCCGGTGCGCGCTCGCGGCCCCGTCCGGACGAGAACACACCGTCCAACTTCCGTCCCGCGCGCGGCCCGACCAAAACGGAACGCGAAGAACGTGGTGCGAAGCGCGTTGTCGATGACGGCAAACGCCGCTCAGGCAAGCTGACGATCACGCAAGCGACCGGCGACCAAGAGGGCGGCCGTCGCCGCTCGATGGCCTCCATGCGCCGTCGTCAGGAGCGTGAGAAGCGCAAACAAATGTCCAGCGGTCCGGCGGCGAAAGTCTACCGTGATGTGAAAATTCCTGACGCGATCACCGTGCAGGAACTCGCAAACCGCATGACCGAACGCTCCGGTGAAGTGATTAAAACGCTCATGAAAATGGGCATGATGGTCACGATCAACGAACCGATCGATCAGGACACCGCCCAGCTTGTTGTCGAGGAATTCGGCCACAAACCGGTCCGCGTCTCGGAGTCGGACGTTGAAATCGGCCTCGACATCGTTGAGGACGACGACAACATCGCGACCGAATCCCGCGCCCCCATCGTCACGATCATGGGCCACGTCGATCACGGTAAAACCTCGCTGCTCGACAAACTGCGCAACGCGAACGTCGTCTCCGGCGAAGCGGGCGGGATCACGCAGCATATCGGGGCTTATCAGGTCAAAACCGACAGCGGCGTTGTCACCTTCCTCGATACACCGGGCCACGCGGCCTTTACCGCCATGCGCGCCCGTGGTGCGCAGGCGACGGACATCGTTATCATCGTGGTCGCCGCCGACGACTCGGTCATGCCCCAAACCATCGAGGCCATCGCGCACTCGAAGGCCGCAGGCGTGCCGATCATCATCGCGATCAACAAGATGGACCGCCCTGCCGCTGACGCGCAAAAAGTCCGCACAGAACTGCTCCAGCACGACATTCAGGTCGAAAGCATGGGCGGCGAAGTGCAGGATGTTGAAGTCTCGGCCATGACCGGCCAAGGTCTCGAACAACTGCTCGAAGCGATCATCCTGCAAGCCGAACTGCTCGATCTGAAAGCCAGCACCGACCGCACCGCCGACGGCGTCGTTGTCGAGGCCCAGCTTGATGTCGGTCGCGGCCCCGTCGCAACCGTGCTGGTCCAGCGCGGCACGCTCAAAGTCGGCGACATCTTCGTCGCGGGCGAACAATGGGGCAAGGTTCGCGCTCTCGTCGACGATCACGGCAAACGCGTGAAAGAAGCCGGGCCATCGGTTCCGGTCGAAGTTCTCGGCCTCAACGGAACCCCCGAAGCCGGGGACACGCTGGTCGTGGTTGAAAACGAGAAACGCGCGCAGGAAGTCTCCGAATACCGCGCCCGCGTCACCCGCGAGAAGAAAGCCGCCCTTGGCGGTGGCCGTACTCTCGATCAGATGCTGGCACAGGCCAAAGCCGACGAAACCGTCGCCGAACTGCCCGTGGTCATCAAGGCCGACGTGCAAGGCTCGGCAGAGGCGATCATTCAGGCGATGGAAAAGGTCGGCAACGACGAGGTTCGTGTTCGCGTCCTGCATTACGGCGTTGGTGCGATCACCGAATCCGATGTCACGCTGGCCGAGGCTTCGGGCGCGTCGATCATCGGCTTCAACGTCCGCGCCAATGCCGCCGCCCGCAACGCGGCGAACCAGAAGGGCGCGGAAATCCGCTATTACTCGATCATCTACAACCTGTTGGATGATATTAAAGCGGCTGCCGCCGGTCTTCTCTCGCCTGAAGTGCGCGAAACCTTCATCGGTTACGCGAAGGTCTTGCAGGTCTTCAAGGTATCCAATGTCGGCAACGTCGCGGGTTGTCTTGTCACCGAGGGCGTGGCCCGCCGTTCCGCAGGCGTCCGCCTGCTGCGCGACGACACCGTCATCCACGAGGGCAAGCTCAAAACCCTCAAGCGCTTCAAGGACGA
>CALDZQ010000338.1 GCA_937944035.1 uncultured Neomegalonema sp.
CCAGCCAACATACGCGCCGGTTGCTCAGCCGCAATACCAGCAGGTACAGTACCAGGCCACCCAGCCGACCTATATCGACAGCGGCTCAAACTATGGCACGATGGCTCCGATCTATGATGAAATGATCTCAAGCTACGGTAGCACGGTCTACCAAAACGTGCCGTCAAACAATGGCAGCTACGTCATCGCGTATAACTGAGTTTCCGAGTAACGCGTGATACCGGAACGCCGTCCCTTCCGAGGGGCGGCGTTTTTTCGTGTGGATCACGCCGGATCAGCGCCGGATCATCTGCGGATCAGCGTCCCCGCACCATGCTCGGTGAACAGCTCCAGCAGAACCGCATGGGGGGCGCGGCCATCGAGGATGACGACCCCGTCAACGCCCCGATTGAGCGCATCCATCGCCGTTGAGACTTTCGGGATCATCCCGCCGGCAATCACACCATCCGCGATAAGAGTGTTCGCGGTTTCAATGGTCATTTCCTCCAACACCGTCCCGCTCCCGTCCTTGACCCCGGCCACATCGGTCAGCAGCAGCAGGCGCGAGGCTTTGATCGCCCCCGCAATCGCCCCCGCCGCCGTATCGCCGTTGATGTTAAATGTCTCGCCTTCCGTGCCGATGGCCACGGGTGCGATGACGGGGATCAGGTCTGAATCGATGAAGGTTTGCAGCATATCGGTGTTGATCGTCACCGGCTCGCCCACAAAGCCCAGATCAACCTCGCTTGTCGCGCCCGTCTCACGGTCGGTCATGGTGTGCAGCAGTTTGCGGGCGACCATCAGATTGGCGTCTTTGCCGCACACCCCGACCGCGCGCCCGCCTTCGAGATTAATCGCGGCGGCGATGTCTTTGTTGATCTTGCCCGCCAGCACCATCTCGACCACCTCGACTGTGGCCTGATCGGTGACGCGCAAGCCGTCGATGAAATCGCTGTTGATGTCGAGCCGCTTGAGCATTTGACCGATTTGCGGCCCGCCGCCATGTACGATGATCGGGTGAACGCCGCATTGTTTCATCAGGGTGATGTCACGGGCGAAGGCGCGCAGCGATTCCGGGTCGCCCATCGCATGACCGCCCAGCTTGACGACGATGGCATTGCCATCATGCTTTTGCAGATAGGGCAGGGCGACGGAGAGAGTGCGCGCGGTTGCGAGCATATCGCGTTTCGAGGCTTTGTCGGTCATTGGCTTAATCCATAAAAGCGAATGACAGCGTGTTAACCTTCGGCCATCAGCTTTGCAATCGCGGCGCGGACTTCGGGCACGCCCTCACCTGTTTCGGACGATGTGAGCAGCAGTTCGGGGAACGCGGCGGGGCGTTTGGCAATGGCGGCGCGGGTGGCTTGGATCACGCTCTCAAGCTGCGGGCCTTTCGGCTTGTCGGCCTTGGTAAGGATCACCTGATAACTGACGGCGGCCACATCGAGCATTTTGAGAATATCCTCGTCCACCGCTTTGATGCCGTGGCGGCTGTCAACCAGCACATAGGCCCGGCGCAGGGTCGCGCGGCCGCGCAGGTAGGATTTCAGCACGCCTTGCCAGCGCTCAACCTCGGATTTCGGTGCTTTCGCGTAGCCGTAGCCCGGCAGGTCAACCATATAGAGCTGGCCTACTTCCGGGTGCTCCAGCGAGAAAAAGTTGAGCTGCTGCGTCCGCCCCGGCGTGTTCGAGGTGCGCGCCAGATCCTTGCGCCCCGTCAGCGCGTTGATGAGGCTCGACTTGCCCGCATTCGAGCGCCCCGCAAAGCATATCTCGGCACGATCACCTTCGGGCAGCTGCGACAGCTCGGCGGCACCGATAATAAACTCGGTCCGGCGGGTAAACAGCAGGCGACCCGCTTCAGCGTATGGATTTTCTTCATCGGTGTTCATAGGTGCGTCTTGAGGCAAAGCACGGCTTTGCGCAAGGGGGGAGAGTTTCAAACCCCTTCCATGAGAATGTCGATCGCTTTTGTGATGTCATCCCGCTGATCCGCCACGCTCCCGATGCGGCGCAGGACGGACCGGCGCACCGCCCCGATAAGACGCGTCGCAAGGACGAGCGGCACGCCCTCAACGCTCAATGAGCGGGTTCAAGGTCTGCACAGCCGGATAGTCCGGCAGCAACGGGATTACGACTACGGCAGGGTCAGGCGGCAAAAGCGCGCTCTCCACCACGACCATCGACACAGCGCCGTAGCGAGCAATATCAAAGCGGCTCAGTCTTTCCACGTTGCCGCTCCGGGCGTCGCCATAATGTCCGCCAGCGGATGGCCGTTGCGCTCATGCCAGGCCGCTTGCGCCGCAAAAGCATCGGCGTTCTCTGCCAGCCAGCGCTCTTGCCGCGCCTTGGCGACAGCACTGCGCAACGCGGCATCGGCGACCGCCGAAACGTTGATCTGAAACTCACGCGCCGCGTCCAATGCGCCCGCGTCAAGTGTCAGAGATGTCTTGCGTTTGGCGTCGGTATTCATGCCATGCTCCTACGGATAAAATATACCGCAAAATCATACCGCAAATCAATTCGGTTTCTTTGCGCAGCCACGGGCGTCGCTGTTGATCCGCCGGATGGCGTTTGTTGGTGTCGGCAGCGGTGCGGATTTCGTATGATCGGCGCATCGTCCCTTTCGGAGTACCGTCCCATGTTTCTCAGCGTCTTTGATATGTTCAAAATCGGCAT
>CALDZQ010000339.1 GCA_937944035.1 uncultured Neomegalonema sp.
ATCTCGTCCGCCGATTGGATGGACCGCAACCTCAACCGCCGGGTCGAAACGTTGTGCCCGATTGAAAACGCCACCGTCCGCAAGCAAATCCTGCAACAGATCATGGCTGCCAACCTGCGTGATGAGGCCAACTCATGGGTAATGCGTTGGGATGGTGTTTACGAGCGGGGCGCTGAACCGACGGCGGCAGAGCCGTTCGATTGCCACGAGTTCTTTATGAAATACCCCAGTATTTCAGGCCGTGGCCGCGCGGGGGTTGATGATGCACCGTTGCTGACCTCGCCACAGGCTTAGAGCACCCTGAACGATATAAGATCGTTCCGGGCACTCTAACTTCTTGTTTTGGCGCGTTTTCCGAGTCGGGCAATGAACCCATTGCCCTTGATAACGCTATAAGGTGTTAGAAAGAAAAGGGAATTACGCGTATGTTCCGCACGCGGGGTTCCAGAAATAGGCTTGAAAAATCGCATCGATCCGGTCGATCGGCTTGGCGGATATGAGAATCCGCTGTTTCCCGTCCGCCGATACCTCAAGCGCATCGCGATAGAAGACCGAAGACTTCACCGATGTTGCCGAGACATTGTGGCAAGGGTGTCGCGTATCAAGCGGCTCCAAGACGAATCCGGTCGGATAAAGCACCAGAAATCCGGTCGTCATCGCGTTAAACCGGTGTGGTCTGGGGTAGGTTGGTGCGATGCCCCGTTTGCGCAGGGTGCAGTGGCTCGGACTGACATTTTCGCATTCCAGATACTCAGGCTGGATCAGCCATTTGGCCTCGACCCGCAGCAACTCGTCCATCTGGATTGTGCCGGGTTTCACGGGGGAAACCAGCCTTGCGGCGCGCAGCATTGTCCCGCGATTCATATTGTTAAGCCAAGGTTCGATCTCGCCTTGTCCGATAATTTCCCGCATGGTGCCCCCCCGCGTACAAACTCTTAGCATGTGAATTATGCCGTAATTTGATTAACAGGGTCTCAATTTGCCCGCAGAAAGCCCGATTCAGCATGTGGACAGCGGCAACCCGCTAGGGCTATAGACGAAGCGTTAATTTGATACGCCACGCAAGGCTTTAACGAGGATACGTCCGATGACGGTTAACTGGTCAGCAAACAGCTGGAGAAACCACACAGCGTTGCAGATGCCTGAATATCAAGATCAGGCTGAGCTGGACCGCGTTACCGCGGAACTTTCATCCTATCCGCTGCTGGTTTCCGCGGGTGAGGCGCGCACGCTGAAACAAAAGCTGGGCGATGTCTCGCGGGGCGAGGCGTTTCTGCTTCAAGGCGGCGATTGTGCCGAGACTTTCGCTGACTTCTCCAGCGATCTGATCCGCGATACATTCCGCGTCATGCTGCAAATGGCCGTTGTGCTGACTTACGGCGCGAGAAAGCCGGTGGTCAAAGTGGGTCGCATGGCGGGTCAGTTCGCAAAGCCCCGCTCGGCCCCGACCGAGAAGCAGGGCGAGATCGAGCTGCCCAGTTATCGTGGTGACATCATCAACGAGCTTGCTTTCACCCCCGAAGCGCGCCGTCCCGATCCGAACAAGATGCTGGAGGCGTATCTTCATGCGGCCGCCACGCTGAACCTGCTCCGCGCGTTCGCGATGGGCGGGTATTCCAATCTCAAGCATGTTTCGGACTGGAATCTCGATTTTGCGCGGGATGAACGGTATTCGGCGATGGCTGAAAAAGTCTCGGATGCGATCCAGTTCATGGATGCTTGCGGCGTGACGCCTGACACGACTGCGCGCCTGCGCACCACCGACTACTACACCTCGCACGAGGCGTTGTTGTTGCCTTATGAGGAGGCGCTGACTCGCGTTGATTCCACGACCGGCGACACGCTGGCCGGGTCTGCGCATATGCTGTGGATCGGTGATCGGACGCGCCAGCCTGATGGTGCGCATGTTGAGTATTTGCGCGGCGTTTTGAACCCGATCGGCATCAAATGTGGCCCGTCGATGAGTTCGGAAGACCTCAAAAAGCTGCTGACAACTCTTAATCCGCATAACGAGGCCGGACGCATCACCCTGATCGCCCGTTTCGGTGCGGGCAAGGTCGAGGAGCATCTGCCCCGCCTGATCGACACGGTTAAAGCCGAAGGCGCGAATGTGGTTTGGTGCTGTGACCCGATGCACGGCAACACGATTAAGGCGGATAACGGCTACAAAACCCGCCCCTTCGACGCGATTTTGCAGGAAATCCGCGAGTTCGTCGATTGCTGTCAGGCCCGTGAAGTTTATCCCGGCGGCGTGCATTTGGAGATGACAGGCTCGAACGTCACCGAATGTACCGGCGGCTTGCAGGCGTTGAGCGATGCCGATCTGTCCTCGCGCTACCACACTGCTTGCGACCCCCGTCTCAACGCTTCGCAAGCGCTGGAAGTGGCGTTTCTGGTGGCCGAGGAGTTGGTTGGGGGCTGAATATCAGCATGAGGTCCGGGTCTATGAGCGAAGACATTTTATTCGACGTTTCAGGCGGTTGGGGGACGATTACCCTCAACGCGCCACAGCGGCTCAATGCGTTGTCGCTGGAAATGTGCCGTGTGATGGCAAAAACCCTCAGCGGATGGCGCGATGATCCGGCGGTTAAAGCTGTGCTCATCAAGGCCGCAGAGGGCCGCGCGTTTTGTGCGGGGGGGGATATTCGCGATCTCTACACCGCGCGCAAAGCGGGCGATACCAAAGGCCCGATCCGGTTTTTCGCCGCCGAATACCTCAATAACTGGCGCGTGGCGCGGTTTCCGAAACCCTTCGTTGCGCTGATTGATGGTGCGGTGATGGGGGGCGGGGTCGGGATTTCGATCCTCGGCGATTACCGCGTGTCGACTGAAAACGCGCTTTTTGCGATGCCTGAATGCGGTATCGGTCTTTACCCCGATGTTGGCGCAACCCATGTTTTGCCGCGCTTGCCGGGAGAGGCGGGCATGTGGCTGGGCCTTACGGGCGCTCGGCTGGGTGCGGGCGACATGATGGGCCTGGGCCTTGCGACGCACGCGGTTCCGGCGGAAAAGCTTGCCGCTGTCGAGACGGCTTTGCGCGGTGTTGACTGGCGTGACGGGCCGTATGATGCGGTTGAGGCGGCGCTGGATTCGGTGCATGAAGTCCCTGCCGGACCGACCCCCGCCATCGACGCTCGCCGTGAGATCGACCGCCATTTCGCGCAAAACAGCGTCGAAGCCATCGTCCGCTCGCTCGAAAGCGATGGTGGTGACTGGGCGAAAGAACAGCTTGCCGCCATCGGGCGCGGTTCCCCGCTGAGCCAGAAAGTCACCCATCGGGCGCTGGGCCTTGGCGCGCGGCTCGACATCACCCATGCCTTGCGCCTGGAATACGCCGTTACCCGCCGCTTTGTGGAGACCGGCGCGTTTCTCGAAGGCATCCGGGCGCAGATCATCGACAAGGACCGCACCCCACACTGGGCGCACAGTACTTTGCCGGAGGTGACAGAGGCCGAGGTTGATGCCATGTTTACCCCTGCAAACGATACGCCTGTGTTTGATTGGGAGAGCATTATATGACCTTCGTTTTACGCGAAGAATCAAAGGGCTGCGTAACCCTCACCCTCAATAATCCCTCGCAGTATAACGTGTTATCCGAGGCCATGCTGTGCGCGTTGGAGGTGGAGATCGCTGAAATCGCGACCCGCGCGGACCTGCAAGTCATGGTTCTGGGCGCTGCCGGGAAGGCGTTTTGCTCAGGCCATAACCTCAAAGAAATGCGCGCGACGCCGGAAAAAGCCTATTACGATGCGCTTTTCGCCCGCTGCTCGCGCTTTATGCAAAGCCTGCTGGAGTTGCCGATCCCCGTGATCGCCCGCGTTCAGGGGCTTGCGACTGCCGCCGGATGCCAGCTTGTCGCCACCTGTGACATGGCCGTTGCCGCTGAAGAGGCGCAGTTCGGGGTGTCGGGTGTCAATCTGGGCCTTTTCTGCTCCACGCCTTCGGTCGCGCTGACCCGCGCAGTCAGCCGAAAGCGGGCGTTTGAGATGCTGACGACGGGCGAGTTCATCGATGCGGCGACCGCCGCCGATTGGGGTCTCATCAACCGTGCGGTTCCGGCCGCTGATCTCGACACCGAAATCAAGCGCCTGACGGACAGTATCACCGCGAAAAGTCCGGTTCCGGTGAAGATGGGCAAAGCGCTGTTCTACCGCCAACTCACCGCCCCCATCGCCGCCGCTTACGCGGATGCGGGCGAGACGATGGCTTGTAATATGATGACTTTTGACGCTGTCGAGGGCATCGACGCCTTCATCGAAAAGCGTAAACCGGAATGGCGCGGCGAATAGCCGGACCGTCATTTCCGGCACACGTCAGGCGGCTCTACTGCCCGCCCTGAGAGGGTGGTGCGATCCCGGCCGTTCGTGGCGCATTCGTGCCCCCTCTTCCGTCCATCACCCCCGACACGATCTTGCGCAGGAAGCCCGGTGCGAGTGCCGATAGCGGATTTACCCACACATCCGGCGCGTCGGTCGTGCCGCTGACCGTGAATGTCACCCCGAACACGCCTTCGCCCTCGCCTCCGGTCAGCAGTTGCCCCAACACAGGAACCGCACCCAGCGCGCCGTTGATGGCATAGGCGGGCGAGATGGTCCCGTTCAGCGCGATACCCTTGCTCTCGATGTCATACGCCCCCGCCAGCGTCAGGCCGAGCGCGTTGCCATAGGCGACGCCGCTGTCAATTTTCCACCGTCCGGCAACGCCGCTGAACGGCAGGTCCACCTTTTGAAAATTCAAACCGCCCGAAATCATCCCCTGCACCAGCGAGCCGACCGAGCCGCCGGACAGGATTTCGCGGAGGGTTTGTGAGTTGCGGACGGTTATATCGCTCATCCGGATGCGCCCCTCGATCTGCGTCGGCAACACGTCATCACGGGTGCGCGCCTCCAACAGCAGTTGCCCGCCGGACGCCCCTTTGAAGACGGATGCGCCATCCAAAAATGCTCCCGCATCCGTGCTGGTCAGGCGCATGGCGAGGCCGTTGTCACGCCGCTGGGCCAGCAAAGCCGCAGGTCCGACCCCGTTGATCCGCCCCTCCGCCCTGGCCGCATCAATCCGCGAGCCAAGCAGGCGCAGCGACCCCGACAAGTTTGAAATCGCCAGATCATCGCGCAGCAGAACCTGCTCCATCCGCGCGGAAACCTCTGTCACCGCCCCTTCAGCGGGTTCGAGCACTTCGGTCGGCGCGTCCGCGTCCATCGCTTCGGCGAAAGGAACACGCAGATCGAGCCGCCTTCCGGAGAGTTCAATGCGCATTCCGGACTGCGGACCTTGCTGATACCGCACCGCCGTGTCGAGTTTATCGCCCAGCAACAGCCGCTCGAAGGTCAGCTCTTGCACGGCCCCTTCAGCATTAAACCGCAACGCCCCGTCCGCATTGACACCCGCGCCCCGCACGGCCAGCTTTTCGATGCTGCCGCCGCCGTCGGGGTTGCGGAAGCCCTTGAAAGCGGCGGTGACGGGCGTGTGCTTGGGCTTAACCCAGCCGATCCGGTCGATGCGCAGCTCGGCCCCGCTTAAATCGGTTTGCGCCGCAATGCGCGCGCCGCCGCCGGGGAACAGATCAACCTGCGCCTCCAGCACGGCGACGCCGTCAAAGAAATCGCTGACATCCGCGCCGCGTTTGGCAAAATCCTCGCGGGTCAGATAGGATTCCAGCTTCAGCACGCTTTCCGGCTCGCCCGGTGTGGGCTTGGCGAAGGCTTGTTCGTAGTCCAGCCGCGCGTTCAGACCGTCGACCCGCGCGTCGCTGCGAAAGCGTAAGCCATCGGGCCATACGTCGATCTGCATCGTATCGCCGGAGATCGGGATGCCGGTATGCGGCTCTATCAGTGCGAATTCCTGCACCTCGGCCTTGGCTTTGAACGCAACATCCTCGACCCGCAAATCCGCATCCAGCGGCAGCGTCACAATTACACGCCCTTTGGCACTGCCCGATGCGGAGGAGAGGTCAAACCCTGAGTCTTTTAACAGGGCCAGCGGCTCGTGATCCAGATAGCGCAATACCGATTGCACGGGACCGTTCACATTCAGCTTGATGTGCCCTTCGGGAATACGCGGTTTGAAATCGATGATCGAGAAACTTGAATCCGTGACGCTGAACCCCGGCGTCCCGCGCACCGCGACATGGCCGGTCGAGACGGACAGATCAAAGCGGTCCAGTGTCGCCCGCCCGCGTCCGATGCCGTTCTGTATCGGTGGCAAGCCGGGGGCGGGTTGAACCACCGCGTCATGGAACTCGAATAACAGGTCCAGCGCATCGGTATCCGGCTGTGCGGTGTCAAAGCGCGCCTGTATCGTCAGGCCATCCACATGCCCCTGCCGGACGTTCTTTTTGATCCAGCGCAGCCCCCCCGGCGCCACGCCTTTCGGCCACAGGGCAGGCACACGCATGAAGTTGACGGGAGAAATCTGCGCCTCGACCGTGCCGTTGATGTCGTCTCCCGCCAGCCGGAATTGCCCGCGCACCTGAGCGGGGATACCCTCGATCACGGCGCGCAGCGCGCTGATATTGATGGATGCACCCGCCGCCGTATTGGCCAGCGCCAGCGTCGTGTCGATCTGATCTATTCGCAGGGGCGTATCGTAGAGGTCGGGCAACGCGGCGACGATTCCGTTCGCGCGCACCGCGTCCAGTGCAAGGCGGTCGCCGCTGAGGTCGGCCCTGCCATCGACCCGCGCAACCGTAACCCGCTGACCGGATGTGCGCGCGGTGGCGTCAACGCCCTCAAGCGCGAATGTCTTGATATACGCCCCGCCGCGTGCGGGTTCGGCGGAGCCGGAAAGCGTCACCCCCGCAATCTTCACCGTTGCCGCCCCGTGTGGCAGATACACGTCGGACAGGGCCAGACGCGCCAGATCGAACACACCGGAGGCATAGCCGCCGGTTCCGTCAAACGATCCGATTGCGGCCACATCCGCCCCGCCGGACGGCCTGATCTTCAGGCCGCTGCCTTTGAGCGCGGCAATCCGTACCGTACCCGCCTGTCTGTCAGCGGACCCGCTCAGGCGGATCGGCCCGCTGTCCAGCGCCGTGCCGTTGGTCTTGTCCCGCAGTTGCAGGCCCGCCAGCCGCACATCATCGAGCACCGCCCGGCGCGTTTGCGGATCAACCAGCACCGACGCCTCAACGGCCCCTGCGCGGAACGACTGTCCGCTTTGCGGATCATCATAGGCCACGCCGGGCATGGTCAGATTGACCGCCCAGCGCCCGTCGGCGCGCTCGGCGAAATCGCCCGTTGCCCGCAGCGCGATGCCTTGCGCCTCAAAATCCAGCGCCGTCACATCGCCCGACAATAAAGCGCCGTCATACCCGACCGTCGCCACCAGCGCGTTCAGCTTTCGCGGCTGACCATGCACGCGCACCCTGCCGCCATCCTCGGCACTGACATCGGCGGTGGAAGATAAAATCCGGCCCTGCGCATCCAGCGACAGCGTGGCCGTCCCGCTGAGCGCGACATCAACGTCCGCCAGCTCTGACAGCGCCGCATCCATTGATGCGAAATGGGCGGGGTTCAGGTCATGGAACATCGCGTTGGCCGTGATCCCGCCATCCGCCACCGTCCGCTCCGCCACCACCGAGATGAACGAGCTGCCCGCTTTTCCTGTCCCGAATTCCGCGTCCAGCTTGACCGTGACCATGTCGGCGGAGGGATCGAATGACACATTCCCGCGCTTTGTTTCGATAACGAAATCGCGCCCCTCATCGTGATAGCGGACCTCGGCCCCCTTCACCGCCAGACGGGGCAGCAGGTCCAGCACGTCGGGATCGAACAGTGAAACCAACCCCTGTCCGCTTTCGCCGGAATTCTCTCCGATCAGGCCGTCCACCGATCCTAGACCGATGCGAAAGCCGCCCTCGCGGGTTTTCGTCACCTCGACCCGCGCGCCGCCCAGCCGCACTTCGCGGACCGTGACGGCGTTGCGGTAATCGGAGGTCGGTGTCAGGGCCAGCCGCAGCGCCACGGCGGGAACGGCCGCCGCCTCGCCGCCGTTCTCATCCAACAGACGCACGTCGCGCAGTTTCAACCCGGTCAGCCCGTCAGCGCTGAACAGATCGAACTCGGCGGTGGCGGCATCCACCCGCCACCCCGGCGCGGCCTGAGCCATCATATCGTCAATCATTTGCTGAGGGATCGGCAGATCAATCGGCGCCAGCATGACCCGCGCGACAAAACAGCCGAGCAGCACCAGCAACGCAAGGCTGATCCGGATGCAAAGGCGGCAAAGTGCCATAAACGCTGATGGTATCGCTCGCACCAAAACAGACGGCTCCTCAAGAGCGATTTCGGACGAAGCGTATACACTTCGCGCGCCGAAACCGCGCTAAAACAAAAAGATAGAGCGCTTGTTATGATCCCGCGATCACTGAAAACGCTCTACAGCGGTCGCACGCCGCGCCCGCCTGATAACTTCACCTGTTGCCGCCCTGGTGTTGATAATACATCGCTACGGATTATTTCCGCGTAAATCTTAGTGCGCAAAACGATATAATTTGAGGAAAGTTTTATGAGTGACTCCAGCCCTGTTACCGGTGATAGCGCCCCCGCCTTTACCGCCCCGCGCGATGGTGGCGAAACCGTATCGTTAAGAGACTTTGCCGGCAAGCATGTCGTGCTGTTTTTCTACCCGAAAGACGACACTTCCGGCTGCACCAAGGAGGCGCTGGAATTCACGGCGCTTGCCGATGACTTTGCCAAAGCGGGCGTCGCGCTGTTGGGCGTGTCCAAAGACAGCGTCAAAAAGCACGATAAATTCCGTGATAAACACGGCCTCAATGTCATCCTGATCTCGGACGAGGACACCACGATCTGTGAGGATTACGGCGTTTGGAAAGAAAAATCGATGTACGGGAAAACCTATATGGGCATCGAGCGGACCACCTTTTTGATCGACGGGGCCGGGAAAATCACCGCCCATTGGCCAAAGGTGAAAGCCGCAGGGCACGCCGCCATTGTGCTTGAGCATGTGACGGCGACCGGATAAGGCGCGGTTCTAAACCGCCTGTTTTGTGATGGGACAAGCGTTAACAGACGCTTGATTTCACCGCGCAGATAGGCGAGTTTGTGTCCAAATGGCAAAGTCAAAGCGCAGCGCATTAACCTGCGCTCTCGCGGGATATGCCGGCAAGCCAACGATCAGAAAGCGGATCTCATGTCGATATTTTCGAAGTCTCAAATCAACGAACCGATTGAGCCGGGCGGCGGTGTGAAGCCTTTGGGCAAACCGGCCCAGACCCAGCCTGTGAGCAGCCAGCCTCAGGTCGCCCCGAAACGTGATGCTTCCGGCGGGTCTCCTATGCGCTCTGCGGGTATTTCGACGCCTTCGATCATCGCATCGGATCTGCGGGTTATCGGTAATCTTGTCACCGAGGGTGATTTGCAGATCGAGGGTAAAGTCGACGGCGACATCCGCGCCCACCTGTTGACCATCGGCAAAGGGGCCGAAGTGCGGGGTGAAATCCGGGCCGACGATGTGGTTGTGAACGGCACGGTCATCGGCTGTCTGCGCGGAACCAAAGTCCGCCTTGCCGAAGGTGCGAAAGTCGATGGCGACATTATCCATGCCAGCGTTGCAATCGAGGCCGGTGCCGATTTTGAAGGCTCTGTCCGCCGCTCGGACAACCCGCTGCAAGAAAACGACAAATCCTCCGCCCTGACCGCGAAGGTCACGGAGTTGCCGAAAACGGGCGGGTGATCGGCGCAACAACCAATCTTCAACCGTCGGATGTTGAAAAATAGATTTCGGCCTTTGCCGGAATGATCCGGTTGATAATTCTCAACGTTCTATCCCTGCAAAACACAAAAAACCCGCTCCGGCATGAAACGGAGCGGGTGTCGGCAGGTGGTGGTGGTGTCATCCGCGATCACGTTGATCGCGGATCAATTTCAGCGCGTGATCTGCCAAGGGGCGGAGGCAGAGCTGCGGCACATCTGGCCCATCGCTTTATCAACCACACCGTTCGATACGACCGGGGTCTCAAAGCTGCGGCATTCCTGACCGCCTGTGTTTGTGAATGCCGATGCGGGTATGGCCGTCTGGTAGGAAGGCTGCGCATAGCTTTGCGTGCTGATCGTCTGATAGTTGCTTGCGGGGGCGATGTAGCTGGCTGGCGCGGATGCCGATTGGTACACGGATGATGAGGTGATCGCCGGGGCTGACTGAAGCGTCGTGTAGGACGGGGCCGTGTAGGTCTGAACAGCAGGCAATGCAGCGCTATAGGATGATGTGCTGTACGAAGGGGCGCTGTACGAAGGGGTGCTGTACGCCCCGGTATTGTAAGCCGAAGTATTGTAAGCCCCAGTATTGTAAGAAGGGGCCGCGACCGAACCGACCTGATAAGACGGTGCGCTCAGCGTCGGCGCTGCCAGCGTCTGTGTCGTATAGCTTGGTGTCGCATAGCTTTGTGTGGAAAAGCTTGGCGCGGACAGTGTTGGCAGGTTCAGCGCCGGGGTCGAGATCGAAGCGGGCTGGATAACGCCGCTGTTCAGCGACGGCAGGCTGGCCTGGTATCCGCTGGTCGAATAGCCCGGTGTTGAGAGCGAATAGGACGGAACCGAGTAAGACGGGGCCGATGCTGTCGGGAGCGCGCCGTAAGCGGCGTTGCCGACCGATGAAACGCTGTTGCTGACCGAGGACACTGCCGAGTTGATGCTGTTAAACGGGTTCAATGTCGGTACGCCGGGGACGCTGACCGGACCCGATGCGCAACCGCTTGCGACGGCGGCGATGCTGAGAAGGGCGAAGGTGGTTTTGATCGTTCTCGACATTGTATGTCCTTGATTCAAGAGAAGGGGGGATTCAAGAGAAGAGGGGGTTCAAGAGAAGAGGGGCAGGGGACGGTGGGCGGTTTGAGAGCCATTCTCACGCACGGATCGCAGTTTGCGACTCGCGTTGCGAAAGCCAGCCGGGCGACCAACGCCGCAGAACCCGCCGGATTGGCGGGTTTTGAGCGCAGGGGCTGGGAATTCAGTGAGAGAAGACATTTTCAGGTGTACCGTGCATCGTTTGTTATGCCGTACACTCTTCAAGGCCCGTGCCAGACCTCTTCAAAACTCGTGCGATGTATAAAAAAACATGGCCATGCGCGCTTGTGTTTTCGCACGCATGGCCGGGTTGCATCAGAAGATAAAATCAGCCTCATCAAGATCGGCGGCGGTGATGCCGTTCAGGAGAATGGTGTTGTTCCCAAGCGCAATTTGCGCACCGCCGCTGACAGCACCGCCGCTGACATCGGTGATTGTCAGGTCGTCGAGCGTGACGATCCCGGCAACGGGTCGCAAGTCGATCTTCTCGATCCCGTCATTGGCAAAATCGGTGATCCGGTCCGCGCCCCAATCGGTCTCGAAGACGAATATGTCCCGCCCCGTGGCGCCGGAGAGGATGTCATCCCCCGCCCCGCCGCGCAGGATGTCATTATTCGCGCCCCCGTTCAGGCGGTCATTGCCGTCATTGCCGAACAGCTGGTCATTACCCGCCTGGCCGTAGAGCGAGTCGTCGCCAGCGGCCCCGCGCAGAATATCCGCCGCAGCGCCACCCTCCAGCCGGTCCGAGCCGTCACCGCCGACCAGCGAGTCGATCCCCTCGCCGCCGTTGAGGCTGTCATCGCCGTTTGCGCCGAACAGCGTATCGCGGCCCCCGGCTCCGGTCAGCCTGTCATCGTCATTCCCGCCATTGAGATAGTCACTGCCCGCGCCGCCATCGAGGATGTCGTTCTGGCTGGAGCCGAACAGCGAGTCGAAACCGTCTCCGCCCGCGAGCGTATCGTCGCCGCCGCCGCCGTTGAGGTGGTCGTTTCCGTCCGCCCCTTCGAGCAGGTCATTGCCGCTCTGACCGAAGATGCTGTCATTATCATCGCCGCCATTCACGCTGTCGTCACCGCCGCCGCCGAACAGGCGGTCATTCCCGCCACTGCCGAGAATGGTGTCGGCATCGTCGTTGCCGTTGATCTGATCGTTCCCGATGCCGCCGTCGATGCTATCAAGGCCAAAGCCCCCGAAGATGATGTCGTTACCAGCGTCACCTGAATGCTGTCGTCACCGTCATTGCCCGCAAGGCGGTCGATACCGTCACCGCCTGAGAGCGTGTCATTGTCAGCCCCGCCAGCCAAAAGATCATCGCCCGCCCCACCGTTGAGGATGTCGTTACCCCCAGTGCCGGCTATCAGGTCATTGTCTTCGCCGCCGTTGAGCGTGTCATTGCCATCACCGCCAATAAGGAAATCAACCCCGTCTCCTCCGTTCAGCGTATCGTTTCCTTCATTGCC
>CALDZQ010000340.1 GCA_937944035.1 uncultured Neomegalonema sp.
GAAGAACGCGAATTTTGGGTTGGTCCCATAGGACAAGAACTTTTTGCCCTCGCCCTGACAGAGCGCGAAAACGTGACGCGGGTAATTTCTCTCAGACCCGCTTCCAAACATGAAAAGCGCGATTGGCGCAGGAAATATAGTAATGCCTGATGTAAAAAAACGCCCTCCCGTGATCTTGGACCACAGCGACGAGGAAGAAGAACGCATCCAACGCGCCATCGCCGACGACCCCGACACATGGGAATTCACAGGCGTTACAGCGGATCGCCCCACGCCACCCGTGCGCCAAGCGCGGCGGCTTGGCCTGCCCGACGATGCGTTTTTGGATGAGCAAGGCCGGTTAAGAGCGCGCCCTGATTTGGCGCATCTCACAAAAGCGGACAGAACTGTCGCAACACTCCCGCTCGACCGCGATGTGTTCGACGCGCTGCGCGATACGCACCCCGATGACTGGCAAGCCCACGCCAACGCGCTGTTGAAAAAGGCTGTCGGGCTATAGATCATCCCTCCACCGCCTTCGCCAGCCCCGCATGGGCAAACGTCACCGCCCCCATCTCATGCGTCAGCGTGTTGCGCTCGACGATCAGCCACGCGCGGCAGCCTGAGACGTGATGCCAGTATTCCTTGTGCGGCCCGCGCGGGTTGGTGCGCTGGTAGACGGCCTCGGCCCATTCGGCCTCCGGCGCATCCATTTCAGGATAGGTAACGGTCGCGTCTCCGCCATAGCTGAACTCGCTATGGTCGCGCATCCCGCAGAAAGGGCAGTTGATACGGATCATTTATTTAACTCCCCTGCCCCGGACTTGATCCGGGGTCTTTCGCAATTCTTCGAGACAGCATTGATGAACTTGCCCCATCAGTGCAGCTTGGGGGTCGGCCCCATGCCCTTCTCGTCGATGGCATAGCCCCGCTCGAACCGGTCCAGCGAGAATGCGGCGGTCAGCTCATCGGGCCGCTCGTTCGCGATCAGGTCGGCGAAATGCCAGCCGCTCGCAGGGGTCGCCTTGAACCCGCCATAGCACCAGCCCGCGTTCAGGTAGAGATTCTCGACGGGCGTTTTCGACATGATATGCGTGCCGTCCATGCTCATATCCATGATCCCGGCCCAGTGCCGCAACAGCTTTACCCGCCCCAGACACGGCATAATCGCCAGCGCACTCTCGGCCACTTCCTGCACAATCGGCAGATTACCGCGCTGGGCGTAAGAGTTGTAGAAATCCAGATCGCCGCCGAACACCATGCCACCCTTATCGGACTGGCTGATATAGAAATGCGCCCCCGGCGCACCGTAGCCGATCACGCAATCCAACAGCGGTTTCAGCGGTTCAGAGACAAACGCTTGCAGCTTGTGGCTCTCAATCGGCAGGCGCTCGATGCCCGCCATGCCCATTACATGCCCCGTGCTACCCGCCACCGCGACGCCGATTTTCTTCGCCCGGATGGTCCCGCGTGATGTCTCGACCCCGACCGCCTTGCCGCCTTCACGCAGGATGCCCGTCACCTCGGTCTGCTGCAAAATATCGACACCCAACTGATCGGCTGCCCGCGCAAAGCCCCACGCAACGGCGTCATGGCGCGCGGTCCCCGCACGGGCCTGATAAATCGCCCCGATGATCGGGAAGCGCGCGTTCTCGGAATAATCCAGATGCGGGACCATCGCCCGCACCTGCTCACGGTCCAGCAATTCGGCATCGATACCATTGGCGATCATCGTATTCACGCGCTTGGCCTGAGCGTCACGGGCGGCGGGCGTATGGAACAGCCCCAACTGCCCACGCTGCGAAAACATGACGTTGTAGTTCAGATCATGGCTGAGGTTTTCCCAAAGCTTGACGGAATGCTCATAAAACTCGGTGCTTTTCGGCTGCACATAGTTAGAGCGCACGATGGTCGTGTTCCGCCCGGTATTGCCACCGCCCAGCCAGCCCTTCTCGACCACGGCAACATTTGTCACACCGTGGTTCTTGGCCAGATAATACGCCGTCGCCAGCCCGTGCCCACCGCCACCGATGATAACCACATCGTACTCGGTCTTCGGCTGCGGATCACGCCACGCGCGATCCCACCCAGTTTGCCCGCGCAGCCCTTCACGAAGGACAGACCATACCGAATATCCAGACATCTGCGCCCGCTCCATTACCGATGACGGGATCAGTATGGTCATGGGACCGGCCGGAGACATAGCATTATTGGGAAGATAATTGGCCAGCAAAGGACTCCGCGAGACCACGAACCGATCCTGAACGCATCACCGTCTGATTTGGACCACAAATTAGGCTTTATCGTTCCTTAATCACGTCGTTCTACAGATTGACCATCATTCACAAAACGACGAGGAACCCACCCATGCGTGGCTTTAGAACACTTGGCATCGCCGTGGCATTCACCTGCACCTCCAGTGCAGCGTTCGCCAGTGCGGAAAATGAATACACGAACACGACAACCATCATGAGCGCGCCGACCGTCGTTAACGCGGCCCCCTCGACAACCAATTATTTCACGTCCACGCCGACAGAGACGTATGCGCCAACGACAACCATCACGTCGAACACCGGTACAGTTGATCCCTGCACCGACAACGACCCGAATAACGATTTCGGATGTCTGGTCTATGATACACAGCCGTATAACCCGGCGGGCCAAACTGTGACGGACAGCTATTCATCCGGCACAACAATCTATACGCAGCCCGCTCAGGTTGATACTTTCTCCGACACGACCACATATTACGCGCCGACGCAGGTTACAAACTAGAGCCTTATCAAGGGCAATGGGTTCATTGCCCAACTCGGAAAACGCGCCAAAACAAGAAGTTAGACTATGCCCGCCCCGATCCGGCGGGCATTTTTTATGTATCAAGAATCAATCTTGTCCCACCCCATCGCCTTCGTCCCCAGCCACAGATAGGCGCGCGCGGGCAGGAATCGCATGGA
>CALDZQ010000341.1 GCA_937944035.1 uncultured Neomegalonema sp.
GAAGCGTTTCGTGAATATGGTCTGGGACTATTTGCGGTTCGATTTCGGGGACAGTTACTTCCGTTCGATCTCGGTCATCGATCTGATCTTTGAGAAGATGCCCGTGTCGGTATCGCTGGGCCTGTGGACGACGCTGATCGCCTATCTGATCTCGATCCCGCTGGGCGTTCAAAAAGCGGTGCGGGACGGCTCGCGGTTTGATGTGCTCACCTCCGGTATTATCATCATAGGCTATGCGATTCCCGCTTTTCTGTTCGCGGTGATGCTGCGCGTGTTTTTCGCGGGTGGTTCATTTTATCAATGGTTCCCCTTGCGCGGATTGGAATCCGAGGAATGGTCGGGAATCGGATTTTGGGAGAAAGCCGCGCAACTGGGCTGGTGGGGCGATTATCTCTGGCACTTGGTTTTGCCCGTGGCGGCGATGGTAATCGGCAGCTTTGCGACCATGACGCTGCTGACGAAAAACTCGTTCCTCGATGAGATCCGCAAGCAATACGTGCTGACCGCGCGGGCCAAGGGATTGTCCGAGAACGGCGTGCTGTTCAACCATGTGTTCCGCAACGCGATGCTGATTATTATTGCGGGATTTCCGGCGGCTTTTGTCAGCGTATTCTTCACCGGATCGCTGCTGATCGAGACGATTTTCAGCCTCGATGGGCTGGGTCTGCTCGGCTATAATGCGATTGTGGAGCGGGACTATCCGGTTGTTTTCGGAACGCTTTATATGTTCTCGCTGATCGGGTTGATCCTCGGTCTGGTCTCGGATTTGATCTATGTCTGGATTGACCCGCGCATCGACTTTGAATCGCGGGGGGGCTGAGCCATGTTCACATTGAACCCGATCCAACGACGGCGTTTGGAGAATTTCAAAGCCAATAAGCGGGCCATCTGGTCGCTGTGGATCTTCCTGACGCTGTTCATCATCTCGCTGCTGGCGGATGTGATCGCCAATGATAAACCGCTGTTGATCCGCTATAAAGGCGAGTTCTACACGCCCATCACCAGCTTTTATCCTGAAACCACTTTCGGTGGCGATTTCGAGACAGAGGCCGACTATACGGATCCGTTTATTCAGGAATTGATCGCGGAAGAAGGCGACGGGTGGTCGATCTGGCCCCTGATTCCGTATTCCTACGATACGATTGTTTACGAGGCTCAGCCCTCGCCCTCGCCGCCCTCCGCACGCAACTGGCTGGGCACGGACGATCAGGCGCGGGATGTGACGGCGCGGCTGATCCACGGATTCCGGACATCGGTTCTGTTCGGGCTGATTCTGACAATTCTCGGCAGTATCATCGGCATCGCGGCGGGCGCAATTCAGGGGTATTTCGGCGGCTGGGTAGATTTGATCTTCCAGCGGGTGATCGAGATATGGAGCGCGACCCCCCTCCTCTACGTGATCCTCATCATCGCCTCGATCATCGCGCCGAGTTTTTGGATGCTGCTGGGCATCATGCTGCTGCTGAGTTGGACCTCACTGGTCGGGGTTGTGCGGGCGGAATTCCTGCGCGCGCGGAACTTTGAATATGTGCAGGCGGCGCGGGCTTTGGGTGTGTCGAATGCGAAGATCATGTTCCGGCATCTGCTTCCCAATGCAATGGTTGCGACGATCACAATGTTGCCCTTTGTTTTGACCGGGGCGATTTCATCGCTGGCCATGCTCGATTTCCTCGGTTTCGGCTTGCCACCGGGGTCAGCCTCGCTGGGTGAGTTGACGTTGCAGGGCCAGAATAACCTGCAAGCGCCGTGGCTGGGCATTACCGGATTCCTCGCTTTTGCTGTGATGCTGTCCCTGCTCGTTTTCGTCTTTGAGGGCGTGCGCGATGCGTTTGATCCAAGGAAGACCTTCAAATGAGCGCCCCGCTGCTTCACATAAACGGCCTCAATGTGGGCTTTCGCAGCCGCGCGGGCCTTGCTCCCGCCGTTCGCGATGTATCGCTGACGATTGAGAAAGGCCAGACCGTTGCGCTGGTGGGCGAATCGGGGTCGGGCAAATCCGTCAGCGCGCTGTCGATCCTGCAACTGTTGCCTGAGTCAGCGGAAGTGGGCGGGTCGATCAAGTATCTGGGCCGCGAGCTGATCGGCGCGAATGCCAAGACCATGCGCGATGTGCGCGGCGATGATATTTCGATGATTTTTCAGGAGCCGATGACGGCCCTGAATCCCCTGCATACGATTGAGCGGCAAATCGCCGAGAGCCTGAAACTGCACCGGGGGATCACCGGCGCGCCCGCGCGGAAACGGGTGCTGGAACTGATGGACAAGGTCGGCATCCGCAACGCTGAAAGCCGACTTGGCGCCTATCCTCACCAGCTGTCCGGCGGGCAACGCCAGCGGGTGATGATCGCAATGGCGCTGGCCAACGAGCCGGACCTGCTGATCGCCGACGAACCGACCACAGCGCTCGACGTGACCGTGCAGGCGCAAATTCTGACGCTATTGGATGAGCTGAAAACCGAGATGGGCATGGGGATGCTGTTCATCACCCATGATCTCGGCATCGTGCGCAAGATTGCGGATGAAACCCATGTCATGCAAGGCGGAGAAATCGTTGAGCACGGCCCGACCTGGAAAGTATTCGCCGCACCCGAACACCCCTACACCAAGCGCCTGCTGAGCGCAGAACCGGACGGCCTGCCCGATCCGATCCCTGACGCGAATGCCGCGCCGGTTATCACGGGAGAAAATATCCGCGTCTGGTTCCCGATCAAAGAAGGGCTGATGCGCAAGACGGTGGGCCATGTCAAAGCGGTCGATGATATTTCGGTCAACATCCGCCCCGGTGAGACGGTCGGTGTGGTCGGGGAGTCGGGATCAGGCAAGACCACACTCGGCCTCGCATTGCTGCGCTTGATCCAGTCGGAGGGCAAGATCGTCTTTCTCGGTAAAGACATCGGCGGCCTGAACCAACGCCAGTTGCGCCCGTTCCGGCGCAATATGCAGGTGGTTTTTCAAGACCCTTACGGCTCGCTCAGCCCGCGCATGTCGATTGCTGAGATCATCAACGAGGGCTTGCGGGTACATAAGATCAAGTCCCCGGACGGGGACAGCCGCGCGGTGATCGCCGCCGCACTCGAAGAAGTGGGGCTGGAGGCGGATATGATGGACCGGTATCCGCATGAATTTTCAGGTGGTCAGCGTCAGCGGATCTCCATCGCCCGCGCGATGTCTCTCAAACCTGAATTGGTGGTGTTGGACGAACCGACCTCAGCGCTGGATATGTCGGTTCAAGTGGACGTGGTGAACCTGCTGCGCGATCTGCAACGGCGATATAATCTGGCCTATATGTTCATCAGCCATGACCTGAAAGTTGTGCGCGCGATGGCCCATCGGGTTATCGTTATGCGCAATGGCGTCGTGGTTGAACAGGGCGAAGGCAATGCGGTGTTCGACGATCCTCAAACTGACTACGCCAAAACACTGATGTCCGCAGCTTTCCGGATTGAAGCGGAAAGCGCGGACATGGACGCGGCAGGTTGAGATAGCGGCTTACGGCTGCGTCATCATCGTAACCAGGCTCTGAAACAGCGGACTCTGATTGAAAGCCAGCAGCGACCCGATAGAAATCGCGATGCCATAGGGCAATTTCGGTTTTCTTACAGCCGCTAAATTCATCAGATATGGCACTTTAAGCGACAACCCCGGAAAGGCACGGGCGATCCAGCGCATTCCGAGTATTCCCACCGCCAAAACGCCTCCGGTCAGCGAAACGTACAAAAGGGCGGGCATGAATGAGGGCCACCCGAACCAAAGGGAGACTGCGGCAAGCAGCTTTCCATCTCCGGCCCCGAAGGTGATGGTGCAAAAAAGCACAAACCCCACAATCAAAACCACCAAACCGGTGAGTAAATGATTGCCGAGAACGTCGAGCGGCATTCCCACTAAAAACGCGGCGAGGAAAAAGCCAAAAACCAATGCGGCCGAGATCTCATTCGGGATCAAAAAACGCTTTGCGTCAGTCAATGCCGCTGCGATCAGGCAAAACGGAAAAAGGATAAGGGGGAGCGTAGCGACCATTCTGTGTCTCCGGTGTGCTGCCCAGATATATATTCTTCGGGCCGCGAAATGTATTCATTTCGCTAAAATCACTCTGAATACTCAAACAGGCCGCGGCTGTCGCCGCGACCTGAAAATATCGAGAACTTGCGACACCGGAAACGATGCCGCAATAAAACGCTATTAGTTATTATTTGCGAGTTCGGTAGCAACGCTGTTGAAGGTGTTTTTCAGGTTGTCGCGAACGCCCTGAACAGCGGCAATGATGGCGACGCTGAGGATTGCTGCGATCAGACCGTACTCGATTGCTGTTGCGCCATCTTCTTCTTTAGCGAAACGTGCGATAAGATTTGTCATTGTGTCTCTCCATTTTTTTATTCCCGCCGATCTCGTCGGGATGAGAAGAAATTACCCGTTCGGCCTTAATAAAGCGCTGCCAAGTATGATTAATATTTCGTGAATTGCTCAATACATTGTATATATTTTGAACTACATTATAGTGACGTAATTGCTTTATGTAGAATTCATGTAAACTTATCAGTCAGGATGCGCAATCCGGCTTGGCGGGAAAATGATTCTGGCGATTGTTCCCAGATGCTTCTCGCTGGTGAACTCGAAGCGGGCGCGGTTTGCCTCGATAAAGCCCTTCGCCAGCGGCAAACCCATACCCGCACCACCATAGCTGCGATGACTTCCTATCATCTGTGAGAAAGGTTTGAGGGCTGCGACAAGTTCCTCTTCATTCAGACCGTCGCCGTTATCAATCACTTCAATCTCTATCGCGCCCGACGCACGTCTGACCGCAGAAAGCCGCACCCAGCCGCCTTCTGCGGTATACTTGACCGCATTGCCGACGATATTGGTGAGCGCTTGCCGCATGGTATGCATATCCGCCAAAACCGCAGGCAAATCGGGTTCAACCGATACCGTCACCTCGACATCGCGCTTTTTGGCGGCAAAATCGACCTCCCGGCCGACAATCCGCAAAAGAGTGCCGATCTCAATCGGTGCAGAATCCAATGCGAGCGTTCCAACCTCAAGACTGCGCAAATCAAGCAAGTCTTGCAGCAGGCGCAGCATGTAAGCGCCGCTCTCGTTTATGTCCTGCAAATAGTTGATATAGGCAGGCCGCGTTATCGGGGCAGGGTCTTCCAGCATCAGCTGCGTAAAGCCGATAATGGCGTTCAGCGGGGTGCGTAACTCATGGCTGGTGCGTGCAACGGTTTCTTTGCGATCGAACACGCTGCTTTTGGTTTCATGCGAGACCGGGGCTTCGCGCAACGCAATCATCCTGTAATTCCGGTTGTAGCGGCTCAAAGGGCTGATCCCGATGCTCAGTTTACGCGATGCGCCGTGCAGCGGGTGAGTGAGTGTGACGGTAATCAGGTTGTCTTTACTGTCTTTTTCCAGAGCGCGCTGAAACAGTCCTGCGCTGTCTTGGTCGAGCATGTCAGCCAGAGGCCGGCCAATGACATCGCTTTCCACACAATCCAGCAAATCAGCCGCAACGCTGTTGATCGACGCGATTGTCCCGTCCTCGCGCAAGGTGACAGCCCCCACACCGATCAGGCCCATCGCAGCATCGCGGTCGTCAATAGAGCGCTGAACGGCAACGGCGGCCCTGCGCCCTTCAGTGACATCCGTGATCGTGGCGACCCAAGCGCTTGCCCCGCGCCAGCCGCCTTTCCTGATCTGTAATTTTACCCAGCGAACCGCGCTTGCGCGGCCCTTAACCGCGAGTTCCACCTCGGCCATATCACGATGCCCGTCCCGAATTTCGACCAGTGCTTTCGCGATCCGCTCCCGGTCGCGCGGAAACAGGCGGCCCAGCTGCGGGGCGGCGGAGTCAACGGCAACACCCAGCAAATCCTTCGCCATATCGCTCATATAAAGCGGTTTCAGCGCATCATCATAGACAGCGACACCCGCCTGAATGACAGATAAGACCGCCGTTTCCGCCGCTTTCCCGGTGGTAGCGGCCAGCATCAGCGATTCTTCACGCTCGGCCGTGTCCGAAAAAATGACCAGCGCGGACAGGCCGCCCGAAACCGGGTCAAGCATCCGGCGCATTGTGACCCTGTGCCGGCGCGAACCGACACGGGTTTTCAGAATGGTATTGTGAGAAAAAGACCCACTGACCAGCAGCGCGCGCATTGCATCCCGCGCGGCTTTACGATCACCGTAGCGTTCAGCCAAACCGCTGAGTGCGGTAGCACCGAAAACAAATGCCGATGCCGCATTCTGATGAAGGAGCGCCCCATCCTCGGCGAACAAGGCCATAGCGTGCGGCGTGTTTTCCAGCATGGCGTAAAAACGCTCCAGCTTGCTGCCCTGGCCGATTGGTGTCGGAAACGCTTCAATCCGCAAACCGACGCGACCGTCAGAAAGCGTAAAAGGCGATGCGATTGTCTCAACCCGCTGCGGCCTGCCGACCGGGGTCAGCACGATTTGCCCGCGCACCCGCTCCACATCCGAAGAAAGAACGGCGTGCAGCAGTTGTGCGAATTGCGATGTCGCCTGATCCGTGGGCGCAAAATCCCGCTCAATCAAATCGAGCAGGCTGCGCTCTCCCCAAAACCGGAGCGCTGCCTCGTTTGCCCAGACAATCCGGCGCCGGTCATGGTCCCACACCCATGCACTGGCTTCAGAATGTGCGGGACGCTCGTGTGTATCTGAGGCTGCCATGCGACGCCGTTCCATTCCGGGAAAAAATAATGACTCCCGACAGAACAGTGCATCGAACGGGCCAAGCGCCCGCCTGTGTGGTTAACGTTTTTTACTGCCCATCTTCCGCGCGGCGGCGGCGCAGTTGCGGATTTCCTCCGCGATTTCCTCGGCCTCCTCTGGCGTGAAATCCATCGGAATTTCGATGTCACCAGCGACGACAAAAAGCCGAACCGCCCCGGCGGATGTCGGCCCGATCTGCAAATCAGCGGTGATGTCCGACTCGGTATTGATGCCCATGCTTCCCTCTCGCAGAATTTCGCAGCCTTAGCCTTATATGCTTTTGCACATCAGGTGAATCGACATTAACGAAAATACGCGCGCAATAGCACGGATGCATTTTGTCGGTCGCTATCTGAGGGGAAAATGGCGCGCTGGGGAGGATTCGAACCCCCGGCCCCTTGATTCGTAGTCAAGTGCTCTATCCAACTGAGCTACCAGCGCTTGGTGAGCGGGTATTACCGCCCCATTCAGTGCTTTGCAAGTGCAATTCTCCGCACCAACGGCAATCGTTCAAAGCAGTCGCGGCATGGCCCCTTCTGTCATCAATACGCACGACAACGGGGCCGCCGGACCCTATCCGGCGGACACCTCTCAGAAATCACTCTCCCCCGCCCTTATCCGGCGGATCATGCAGCGCATAGAGCGCCAACGCATGACAATCCTTCAGCACAAAATCCACCGGATGCCGCCCGCGATCCCGGTGACCGGGTGGCTTCCCCGGCCTGATTGGCGCGATATACTTGCCCGTCTTGGCACGCAAAGCCTCCCGCTTGCTCTCCCACCGCGCCAGCCTCCGCGCCTGTTTCGGCACATCACCCAACGCGGCCTGCAAAGCCTGCAACCGCCGCATCAACTGCGCGGCACTCACCTCATCATCAGGTGAGGAGACGACGACAGGCTCAAAAACCTCCACATCGTCAAAAAACCGGATATTCGGCTGCGGCCTCCGCCCCCGCCAAGCCGAACGCGGTTTAAAAGATTTCCGCGCATCGAACAGCGCAAATGCCGGAACCCGCGCAGCACTTAGGGAACAGCCTTGAATCACAGCCACAGGCCCACCGCGCGAAACAGCCGTGCCCGCCTCAATCTTCAAAACCACCTTAACCACCCCGACCAACCGCCGGAACGCCGATTCCGCAGGTC
>CALDZQ010000342.1 GCA_937944035.1 uncultured Neomegalonema sp.
CGGCAATTCGCTGATCCCCGGCATCGAGCCACGGATTTGCGTCAGCAGGCCGCCGCGACTGTTCATCTGCGG
Source organism: uncultured Neomegalonema sp. (assembly GCA_937944035.1). Classification (GTDB taxonomy): domain Bacteria; phylum Pseudomonadota; class Alphaproteobacteria; order Rhodobacterales; family Rhodobacteraceae; genus JAHDDY01. The sequence continues at coordinate 73 of CALDZQ010000342.1, forward strand.
CAGGGCGTTGATGAGGCCGCGTGTGTAGGGATGCTGCGGCGCCTGGAGGATGGCGTTGACCGCGCCCTCCTCGATGATCTTGCCCGCATACATCACCGCGAGGCGCTGGCAGCTTTCGGAGACGACGGCGAGGTCGTGGGTGATGAGGATCATGCCCATATCCGTGTCCTCGCACAGCCGGATCAGCAGGGCCATGATCTCGGCCTGAATGGTCACGTCGAGCGCCGTGGTCGGTTCGTCGGCGATGATGATTTCGGGATCACACAGCAGGGAGATGGCGATGACAACGCGCTGGCGCAGGCCGCCGGACAGCTCGTGCGGGTAGCTGTCGAACCGCGCTTCCGCCGAAGGGACGGCGACGAGGTCGAGCTTTTCGATGGAGATGCGGCGCGCCTCCGCAAAGCTGATGTCGCGGTGGGCTTGCAGCGTCTCGACCATTTGTGTGCCGATGGTGAGCACGGGGTTGAGGGTCATCATCGGGTCTTGGAAGATCATCGCGATGCGGTCGCCGCGCACTTTGCGCAGCTCTTCCGGTTCCAGCGTTGCCAGATCGCGCCCGTCAAAGCGGATTGAGCCGTTTGAGATATGGCCCGGCTCGGAGATCAGGTTGATGACCGCAAACGCCGCCATCGACTTGCCCGCACCGGACTCGCCGACGATGCCGAGGCGCTCGCCCTTTTCCAAGGTGAACGACACGCCGCGCAGGGCTTGGTATTTTCCGAACGAGACTTCGAGATTATCGACTTCGAGCAGGGGCATCAGTGACCCTTGTACAGCTTGGGGTTCAGGGTATCGCGCAGCCAGTCGCCGAGCAGGTTTATCGACAGGATCAGCAGCACCAGCACGATGGCGGGGATGGTGGTGATCCACCATTGGCCGGAGAAGATGAACTCGAAGCCTGAGCGGATCAGTGAGCCGAGGGACGGGCGGTTGACGGGCATTCCGAGGCCGAGGAAGGACAATGCCGCCTCTGAGACGATGGCGTTGGCGACCTGGATCGTCGAGATCACCAGCAGCGGGGTCATCGTGTTGGGCAGAATATGGCGCAGCATGATGCGGCGGGCGGGCATTCCGGTCAGGCGGGCGGCGTCGACATATTCTTTTTTCTTCTCGACCAGCACATTCGCCCGCACGGTGCGCGCGTATTGCGGCCATTCGGCGATGCCGATCACAAGGATCAGCATATAGAGCGCGAGGCTCTCATAGGTGCTGGCCCCGAAGGCGGCCTGGAAGATGGCCAGCGCGATGATCGCGACCATCAGGGTCGAGAGCGACAGCTGAATATCGGCGAGGCGCATCAGGAACGAATCGATCCAGCCGCCGTAATATCCGGCCAGCAAACCGAACGTGATGCCGAGGAAGGCTTGCACCATGACCGCGCCGATGCCGATCATCAGGGAAATGCCCATTCCGTACATGACCGTGGAGAGGACGCCGCGCCCCTGGGCGTCTGTGCCGAACAGGAATTGCTCCTCGCCGCCCGGTTCCCATGAGGGGGGCAGCTCGGAGTTCATGATGTCGATCTGCATCGGATCATAGGGGTTCTGCGGGGCCAGAAACGGCGCCAGCACCGCCAGCGACACCAGCGTCAGCAACAGCAGGGCGGCGAAGATCGCGCCGGGGTCACGGAAGAACCGCGATGAGAACTCGCGGCGGGTCATAGGGAGTAGCCTTCGTGGCGGCTTGAGAGATTATTTCTCTGGCAATCGAGTCTGGATTCTCTGCCTGCGCAGAGAATGACGCCGTTCCTGATGTGCTTTTTGATGCTCACGCTCATGCGGCGGCTCCCGGCAGTTTCATCATCGGGTTCACCAGCGTGTAGATCAGGTCAACGATGGTGTTCACAACCACGAAGATCAGGCCGACAATGATGATGTAGGCGATGATGAGCGGGGTATCGACGCGGTTGATCGCCTCCAGGAACAGAAATCCCATGCCCGGCCACTGGAACACGGTTTCGGTCAGGATGGTGTAGGCGATGAGTGTGCCGATCTGTACCCCGCCGACGGTGATGACGGGCAGCAGGGTGTTGCGGAAGGCGTGGGTGAGCCAGACGCGCTTGTTATGCAGCCCCTTTGCCCAAGCGAAACGGACATATTCGGTGCGCATCGTCTCCATCATTTCAGCGCGGATCAGGCGGATGAAGAGGGGCAGCATGATCGAGGCGAGGGATATGGCCGGCAGGATCAGGTGCGACAGGCCGTCGAGGGTGAGAAAGCCCGTCTCCCAGCCCCACGGCATCTCGACCGTATCACCGCGCCCGAAGGAGGGCAGCCAGCCGAGATTGACCGAGAAAATGGCGATCAGGAAAATCGCGGTCAGGAACACGGGGACGGAGATGCCGACGATGCTGAAGCTCATCAACAGCCGCGCGCCCAGGGATTTGGGGTGCAAGGCGGCGTAGATTCCCGCCGGAACCGAGAGGGTGAAGATCATAATGCTCGCGGCCAGCACCAGCTCGAATGTCGCGGGGAATTTGTCGAGGATGACTTCGAGGGCGGGTTTTTTGAAGAAGTAGGACGTGCCCAGATCGCCTTGGACCGCGTTTCCGATGAAGCGGGCGAACTGGGTGAAGAACGGATCGTTGAGGCCCATTTCGGTGCGTAATAACTCGCGCTCGGCCTCGGACACGGACTGGCCGACCAACTCGCGCAGCGGATCGCCGAGATTGCTCTGGATGGAAAAGCCGATGATGCTGATAACCAGCATCACGAGGACGGCCTGGAACAGCCGCCGGATTAAAAAAGCGAGAAGGTGCATGGGCTGTCCGGCATGATGCGTCGTTATGGTCTTGATACCATATCGCGGCGGGCGATCAAGACAGCTGTGGGTAGAGGACGAACCCGAAGTCGTGATGTCGAGACGCGGGAACGGTTTTAGAATTAAGAGATAAGCGCTCGCGTATCGACCTGACACCGTCTTGGCACTTGACGGGCGCTGGTGTGGGTGGGTAAGTTCCTTTTTTGTTCGATATGAAGAAGG
>CALDZQ010000343.1 GCA_937944035.1 uncultured Neomegalonema sp.
CAGGCCAGCAACGCCGCAATCCACAGCATCCCCGGCGCAATCCGCGCCAGCAATTCCGGCAGCGGGCCAACGCCGAACGGGACCAAACTGGCCGCGATGACAAAGAACGCGACGCCCAGCGCGCCGCCGCCGCCCGTGCGAAAGGCGATGCGCAAATCGCGCTTCACGATGGCCAAAAACCCGTTCACCACGCCTCACCATCCAGCACCGCGTCATCCTCATGCGCGGTCGCCGTGTCGGCGGAGGGGGCAAAATCGGCGGGGTTCAGTCGCGCCGCCCCTTCGATTCCCAAATCGATATGCGTCGCCGCGATCACCATGCCGCCGCCCGCGCAATGCTCCCGCGCCAAAAGCGCCACCCTCGCGGCACTTTCCGTGTCCAAAGACACCGTCGGCTCGTCCAGCAACCACAGCGGACGATCCACCAGCGCCAACCGCGCCAGCCCCAGCCGTCTTTTTTGCCCCGCCGATAAAACACGCACGGGTTGATCCGCCAAGAACCCCAGCGCCATCGACTCCAGCGCGACAGCCACCCGCTCGCGCGGTGCGTCATAAAGATCGGCGTAAAATTCCAGCGTCTCCCGCGCCGTAAACGCGGGCTTCAGCGCATCCAGATGCCCCGCATACAGCACGTTCGAGACAAACTCCGCCCGATCACCGGACAAGGAGACCCCGCCCAGCACGGCATCCCCCGTCTCAGGCGGCAACATCCCGCCCAGCATCCGCAGCAACGTGGATTTCCCGGAGCCGTTCGGCCCCGCAAGGATCAACGCGCGGCCCCGCTCCAGCGAAAAGCCAAGCCGCGTGAACACGGTCCGGAACCCGCGCGTGACGCGGAAATTATCGACGCTCAGATGCATTCATCAACCGTATCACGCTCAACCAGCTCTTTATACAAACCCCGCAGCCGCGCCGATACCGGCCCCATCGACCCGTCCCCGATTTGCCGCTTGTCGATCTCGACCACCGGAGTAACCCCGCCGAAACTGCCCGTCATAAACGCCTCATCCGCACCAAGCGTATCGACCAGCGTGTAATTGCGCTCAAACACGGGGATCGAATTCTCACGGCACAGATTTATCAGGTTCTGCCGCGTGATCCCGTTCATGCAGTAATCCCCCGTGCTGGTCCAAACCGCCCCTTTGCGCACGATGAAAAAGTTGCAGGAATTGGTCGTGTTCACAAACCCATACGGGTCCAGCATCAACCCCTCGTCCGCCCCGGCCTTCTCGGCCTGCACCGCCGCGAGCACGCAGTTCAGCTTTGAATGCGAGTTCAGCTTGGCGTCTTGGCTCATCGGCAACCCGCGCACTTGCGGAACCGTGGCCAGCCGCACCCCGCCCGTAAGGCTCGCCACCGGGGTCGAGTGTTCCATGATGATAACCATCGTCGGACCAAAGCGGGACAGATTAGGGTGTTGAAACGGTTTCGCCTTGCGCCCGCGTGTCACCATCAGGCGCGCATGGGCGTTATCATGCATATCGTTCGCCTTGCGCGTCATCTCCAGCGCCGCAATCACCCCCGCGCGGTCCATGCCGATGTCGAGATCAATCGCAATCGCCGCCTCGAACAGCCGATCCAGATGCGGCTCCAGAAAAGCCCAGCGCCCGTTATAAAGCCGCAAGCCCTCCCAAACCCCGTCGCCCAGCATAAACCCGCTGTCGAAAACCGAGACTTTGGCCGCATCCCGATGATACAGCGCCCCGTCGACATAGATCTGCACATCCGCGTTGCGGGCGTCTTCCTCGGAGGCGTGGGTGATTCCGGTTTGCGGGGCGGGCATGGTTAAAATCCTTCGATCAGGCGCTCCACCAACCCGTCCAACATCGCGTCGCATCGGTCAAGCTGTTCGAGGGTGACAAACTCGTCCGGTTTGTGCCCCTGCGCCATTGATCCGGGGCCACAGACCACGCAAGGGATGCCCAGTTCCGCGCTGAACAGCCCCGCCTCCGTGCCGAACGCAACCTTGATCGTTCCGTTCGCCCCCGTCAGGCTTTTCACAAACGCCACCGCCTCCGACGCCTGATCGGTGTTGAGACCGGGATAGCCGAACAGCCGCGAGAGCGTCACCCCCGTGTCCGGCGCACGGGTCCGGGCCTCGGCGGTCAGCGTGTCGGCCAGCGCCGCAAACCGCGCCTCAAACCCTTCCGTAGTCTCGGTGGCCAGATTGCGCACCTCGAAATCAACGACACAGTTATTGGGCACGATATTCAGCGCCACGCCGCCGCTCATCCTGCCCACATGCACGGTCGAGTATGGGACATCATAATCGCCGTCGCGATCTCCCTGCGCCTCAATATCCGCCTGTATCGCCCGCAGCCCCGCCACGTAGTCGCAGCCCATATGCAGCGCGTTCAACGCCATCGGGGCCAGCGCCGAATGGCCCTCCACCCCCTTGCACGTCGCCCGGAACGCCGTCTTGCCCTTATGCCCCGTCGCCACCGCCATTGCCGTCGGCTCGCCGACGATGCACAGCGACGGCTTGAACGGCGACAGGCGCAAATGCTCGATCAGGCTTGGCACGCCCAGACAGCCAAGCTCCTCATCATACGAAAACGCCAGATACAGCGGCACTTTCAGGTCAGCATCCGCCGCCCGCAACGCGGCCCGCATGGCAGAGGCGACAAACCCCTTCATATCAGCGGTCCCCCGCCCGTACAGCCGCCCGCCATCTTCGGTCAGCTCAAACGGCGGATAGGTCCAATCCTGCCCGTCGACAGGGACAACATCCGTATGCCCGGACAGCATCACCCCGCCCGATACCTGCGGGCCGATGGTCGCGAACAGGTTCGCCTTGCCCCCGGTTTCGTCAGGAATAACAACGCTATCAATGCCCGCACCTGCCAGAACCTCCGCAATCCAATCGATCAGCGGCCTGTTCGGGTCACGGCTGACACTCGCAAAAGCGATCAAACACGCAAGCATCTCTCTCGTCGTCACATTTTATCCATTCATCGCTCAGTTCAGTCACCGGCGGACACAAAGATCAGAGTTTTATACTGAGACAATTTTTCGCACAGGCACAGTTCGTGCAGTTGGTATCAAAATTCTATCGGTATCAAAAATCTAATCGATATAGTTTTCTGTCTTAATTTGATATAAAATCTATTTAAGCACGGAAAAAGTGAAGCGCCTGAAAAGGACGCATTAGGGGGATCTATGATTGCAGCGCACGCTGAAACCGCCGTCCTGAACGGCTTCAGACCAAACAGATTTCAGGCCGGTGAAATCTTTCACGGTACTGAAACGGCCTTCTTCAATGATACCGAACCATGCAAAATCCGCAATATCAGTTTCGAAGGTATCGGCCTGAGAAGCCGCACCAAAGTACGCGCGGGCGATGTGGTCGAAATCAGCATCCTTATCGGCGATAAGAAAGTCGTGCAGACCGGCGCGACAGTCGTGTGGAGCAATCCTGATAAAATCGGATGCGATTTCGGCTGCACAATCGAACACGGTCCGCTTGATCTTGAAGCCCTGCAACAAAATGTCGAGCGTCACACCATCCTTGAACGCGCGGGTTTTAACCGCAATGCGCAATTCGATCTCATTCCGGCGGAATATATCCGGCTCGGCGCACAGCTTACCCACGCCCTCTACGGTTTGCGCGACCGTTTGCAGGCTTTGGAAAACGCGGAGGCATTCAGGGGCGAGGCGCTCAACACCGACACGATGCAAACCATGATCGCGCAAGCGCAGCAGGGGTTTGAACTGATCTGGCAGGAGATGAACGAGATCGTGCGCCCGATCCCGCGCAATCACCCGCGCTTCGCCGCGATAAAATGGCATACCGAGAATATCCTCCGCCTGCCCCTCGCCGATGCGCCCATCGTCAAACGCTCGTTTGAAAAGCCCTTGGGCTATCCCGGCGACTATCAGATCATGCTCTACAATTACGAGAATGAAGAGCACGCGGGGACGGGCACGCTCTACGATCAAATCGTTCACCGGATCGTCGCCACCACGGTCGGCGCGGGCATTCGCGCGCGGATGCTGCTGACCCTCGACAACATCTTCAAGGATTATACGAACAGCGATTCCTCGCATGAACAACCGTTTGAAATTCTCAATGTCGGGTGCGGCCCCGCGCGTGAAATCAAGCTTTTGCTTGACCAAAACACGATAGACAAACCGATCAAGATCAACCTGATCGAACAGGACGAACAGGCGCTTCAATACGCGACCGAAGCGGCAGCGCCGGGCAAGTTCCGTGCGAATGGAAATGCGGCCATCGTGCCGTATCACGCCTCGTTCGCCGATCTGCTGCGCACCGGCAGGCTGACAGACCATCTCGGACCACAGGACGTTATCTACTCGCTTGGCCTCGTTGATTATTTCTCGATGGCGACCGCGAAACGCATGGCCCGCGATTTCTATGAAAAGCTCAAACCCGGCGGGCAACTGATCTTCTGCAACGTCAACGACGCCCGCGAGGGGATCTACTGGCCGCTCGAATTCCTGTGCGATTGGACGATTCAATACCGCAACGAAGAACAGATGATGGAAATGTTCGCCGACCTTCCGGGCGCGGAAGTGCGCCTTGAGCTGGAGGAAAACAAGCAGGTTTGGGTCATCTTCGCCCGCAAACCGCTCGACACCGCTTAAATCGGGTTGCGGCACGAAGCATCAGAGTTCACGCAGGTCTCAGCAGGTTGCTGAAAAACGATCTTGCGTCATAAAAAAGCTGTCACTCCCGTGAAAACGGGAGGCTACTTTTCAACATTCTCTAAAAGCCGGCTCACTGTGGGATGTCAGAAAAGGCGAACATTTTCAAATGCTTGAGTTGATGCGGCCTTTATCAGCGAAGCACTCTCGCCCAACAGACCCCGCATCGGAGTGCGGGGAAGGGAAAAATGATAACGGTCAGTATTTAAGGCGATTTCAGGCAAGCGATCGCGGATACCCGGATGCGGGACTCACGCGATTTCGGCCAAGCCGATGTCAGGGGTATCATCCAGAGCTTTTGGCGCCCTCACCAGCACTTCGGGCAGCTCAAGCGACACGCAGGTTCTTTCCCCCAGTGTGCTTTCGATATTCAGCTTACCGCCATGCGCCTCGGCAATGATCGAGCAGATCGCCAGCCCCAAACCCAACCCGCCGGTATTCCGCGAAAAGGCGCTTTCGGCTTGCTGGAACGGTTTGCGTATTTGCTCAACATCCTCCGGCGAAATCCCGATCCCGTAATCGGTGACGAGCAATTTCATGCCACCATCAACGGTGAACGCCGTGCAGACCTCCACCTGACCGCCGGTGTTCGAGAATTTGATCCCGTTTCCGATGATGTTCACAAGCGCCTGAACAATGCGGGCCTCATCACCTGTGACACTGACATCATGCAAAAACGGCTCGACTTGCAGGATAGAAACCCCCGCCTCCCTTGCGTTTTCACGGCAGGAAACAATCGCGGCACGTACCGCCGTAGACAGGTCAAACTCCCGGTGTACGAACTCGATCTTGTTCATCTCAGCACGGGACAAGTCCAGAATGTCATTGATTATATGCAGCAGTTGCTGGCCGCTGCTGTGGATATGCTGCGCATATTCGCGGTATTGAACCGGCTGCACCTTGCCCAGCATTTCAGATGAGATAATCTCGGAAAACCCGATAATCGCATTCATCGGTGTGCGCAGTTCATGCGATACAACGGCCAGAAACTCCCCCTTCGCACGATCCGCTTTTTTGGCCTCATGGTACAGGTCACGGATGTTGCGTTCGGAGGTCTCCAGATCAGAAATCATCTCCTCAAGATTGATTTCGTTCGCGTGTTGCCTGCGCTCCGTCAATTCGAGGAAGTAGACCCCGATGATATTGACGGCCGTTCCCATGATCTGGAAAAACCCATGCGCGACGGCGGCCTCGAAACTGATCGCTGAATAGGGGAAAACCGCCCAGAACAGCGCCAGAAACACCACCGAATAACGCACCATGAACCTGAAGCTGGGCAAGATAAACGCCGAGCAGCAGTACAAAATTATCATCACCCCGAACGGATAAACATCCGCCGCCATCCCCTCGACCACCGCGCACATGTAAATCACGTTGAGCGTCGGCAGCATCAGGTAAGCGCAGATGAGATTGTCGGTTCCGAACCGGCGATGGTGGTGGTTGAACAGATACGCCACAAACATCATGCCGGGGCAGACCAGACACAGCCTCAGCAGGATGAACAGCGTCGCATGATCGCCCGCGACGAAGAAATCCAAGATAACATGCGCCGCATACGCAATCGGGGCAGCGTACATGAAAAACACGCGCGACTTGGTTTTACGCCGGTGATTACGCTGAACGAACTCGCGTTCAGCGCCCGGCTCTTGGAACAACCTGTTTTTAAATATCGCAGAAACCATAACACTCCACCCGATGGATGAAGTCAGTATCACTTCGATAGATTTACAATTTCCAACTTTCAAACTAAAAGCATTTAAAATCCGATGTGTTGGACCGCACACCGGATTTTCTGTCAGACCGCGTTGCCTTTCAAGCAGATAACACCATCACCCAGCCCTTGCGCATAGCAGACGGTGCGATCTGTTTTTTGCTGCAACAAGTGGCGGATTTCGTCCGCATCACGATAAAACGGCTTAAGGCCCGCCAGATGCTCCAGCGCCCAGCGCGGGCAGTAGTCATCATCAATCAGCCCTGCCATCAGCACAGCGCCCGAAGGGTGGACGTAGCGTTCCAGCGCTATGACGTGGTCGATAAACGCGGCATCATCCAACCCGTCACACAGCGCGCTTGAGTAGACAATATCGTTATTCGCCGCCAGCTTCGCGGGCGCAGGTTCCCGTAAGGCGTCGCGGGAAAGAAGGGTGTGGCGCACTTTGACATTACCGGCAGGGGCCGCCATATGCGCGGTGTACGATGCCTGTAGCAACGCCTCGCGCCAGTCAACGACATGGAGTTCGACCGAAACATCCATCCCGCGAACCGCCTCTTTCAGCGCCGGCAGTTCAGGGGATTCACCACCCGCAAGACTCACAACACGCAGTGTCGAACCCGGCTTTGCCCGCTTCGCCTGTTCGGCAATATAGGCCGTGACGGAGGCCATGCGGCGGGTGAAGACCTCCAACGCCTCCTCTGCGGCGCAATCAAGCAAACGCTCCTGAGCCGAAGCTTGCCGCCCGTGATGCGCGGCGCGTCCCAACGCAATATCGTGGACGGTAAGGTTATGGACGCTGCCGGACACCAGCGCGTTCCACACGCCGGCAATTTCAAACTCCGGGCGCATCAGCTCAAACCCGTAATTGCGCTCCGCAGTCGCCTGTCGCT
>CALDZQ010000344.1 GCA_937944035.1 uncultured Neomegalonema sp.
CGCGGATTGATGCGCCGATCGGGCTGGATATTGGCGCGAAGACGCCCGCCGAGATCGCTGTGTCGGTGATGGGGCGGGTGGTCGAGCGGTTGCGCAAGCCCGAAACGCGGCCATGAGGTTCGGGCCATGCGCGATTGACGAGGCGCAAGGGGCGATCCTTGCCCACTCAATGCGCCTGAACGCGCGGGTTATCAAAAAGGGCAGCGTGCTGAGTGCCGCCGATTGTGAGGATTTGCGCGCGGCAGGGCATGAAAGCGTGATTGCGGCTGTTCTTGAACCCGGTGATGCGGGCGAGGATGATGCCGCGCGGGCGATGGCGGAGGCGGTTGCCGGGGGCGGTTTGCGCGTCTCGGATGCGGCGACGGGGCGGTGCAATCTCTACGCGCTGGAGTCCGGTTTGCTGCGGGTGCGTGTTGACGCTGTGAACGCGGCGAATGCGGTGGATGAGGCGCTGACCATCGCGACGCCGCCGGACTATGCGCGGCTGGAGGCCGGACAGTTGGCGGCGACAGCGAAGGTTATTCCCTATGCGGCGGCGCGCATGGCGTTGGATACGGTGTGCGGGCATTTGCGTTGCGGGTTGGTCCTGCATCGATTTCAGGCGATGCGGGCCGCATTGATCGTGACGCAAGTGGACGGGCAAAAGGACTCGATCATCGCCAAGGGGATCGGGGCGGTTGAGGCGCGGCTGTCGGGTTTGGGCAGTGCCGCGATGCCCGCGCGAATTTTACCGCATGAGGCGGATGCGCTGCGGGGCGGGATTGACGCGGCGATGGCGGATGCGCCTGACCTGCTGTTGATCCTTGGCGGATCGGCGACGTCGGACAGGCAAGACGTTGCGCCCGCCGCGCTGGAGGCGTCGGGTGGTGTGATTGAGCGGTTCGGGATGCCCGTTGACCCCGGTAATCTGCTTGTGCTGGGGCGGATCGGGGCGACGCCTGCGATTATCCTGCCGGGCTGCGCGCGCTCTCCCGCGCTGAACGGGGCTGACTGGGTGTTGGAGCGGATCGTGGCGCGGTTGCCTGTGACCGCGCGCGATATTGCCGGAATGGGGGTGGGCGGATTGCTGAAGGAAATGCCGGGCCGGCCGCATCCGCGTGAGAAGATCAAGCGATGAGTGTGGCCATTGTTCTGCTGGCGGCGGGTGGCTCGACGCGGATGCGGGGCGGTGACAAGCTGTTGGAAGAGATCGACGGCGAGACACTGCTGCATCGCAGCGCGCGCATTGCCTGTGCGAGTGATGCCGACAGCGTGGTGGTTGTCTTGGGCGCGCGGGAGGCGGAACGCAGGGCTGCGCTGTCCGGTCTGGCGGTAACAACGGTGGTGAATGCAGAGTGGGAGCAGGGCATGGGCGGCTCTATCGCGTGCGGCATTGGCGCGCTGTCGGGCGCGGAGGCGGCGATTATCATGCTGGCGGATATGCCGGATATATCCTCACACATGCTTAACAGAATCATGGCCGCGCGTGATCCGTATAGGCCCGATCAGATTATCCGCCCCCGCGATGCGCAGGGTCGTTGGGGTAATCCGGTGCTATTTTGCAACGGTTATTTCGCCGCATTAACTCTATTGAGCGGTGACGAGGGTGCGCGTGAAACGCTTTTGAAGTCAGTGGATTGTATCACACCTGTGACATTCGGGGGCAAGGCCGCCCTGACGGATTTGGACACGCCGGAGGCATGGGCCATATGGCGCGCGGGACGCTCGCGTTAACCTCATTTAAAGCGCGGCCTGAAATTAAGTAAGGCTAACAGGACGCGAGTCGTGCGTCATACTGACAGGATTTTGCGCATATGCCTAACAAACAGCAGCTACCGCTATTTGTCTTCGGGGCATGTCTCGTTCTGGCGCTGGCTCTGGCGGTTTTGACGGGTGAATGGGCGGCGTCACTGGCGATTGCGCTTGCGGGGTTGGCGCTTGCCTTTGCGATGCAGCCGCCTGAACCTGTGGACCATGATACAGCTTTTATTGAAGAAGACCTGACCGAACTGCAAGCGGCCGATGCGCGGCGGTCGGCGGAAATCGAGGAAATTCGCGGGTCCATCGATGAACTCGCCTCCATCATCGAAGCGGTCGCATCCGATGCGGCAGCGGTGGGCGGGCAGATTGAGCCTCAGATGATTGACGATGTAAGACAATCCGTTGCCCGTGTTTCCGAACGGTTGACCGAGGTTGAAACCCCGCAGCAGAATACGCAGGCGAGGCTGGATAATCTGGAGCAATCCTTTCAGGCTCTGCGCCAGTCTAACGCGGCGCAAGCGATGCAGGCCGCCCAGAGCCAGCCCGTTGCACTGGCAGACACACAGCCCGTTGCGCGGGCCGTGGGGCAGGGGGGGCGTTCGCTCGTCGATTCAGCGGTCTCCATGTCGGACTATGGAAATCAACCCCGCGAAACGCTAAAGCAGGTCGTGAACCAGCCTGACTTCGGCAAAGCCCCTCTGTTTGATGCGGATTTCGATGCGCCCAAGGGCATGATGATTATCGACCCCAGTGAAAAGCCTGATGCGGCCGATACGCTACAGGCGCTGGCCGGAGGGTTGGAGCTGACGGGCGGTGATCCGGTGTTCGTGCGCGTTCCGCAAAGCGTGGTCGGGCAATCTGATTTCGCGGCCGGTGTTGAAGTGGCGCTGCAAGGCAGCCGGGCGCGGGAATTGGTGCTGATGCTGCCGCAATCGGCATTGTCGAACGGCATCCCGAAAGCGGTGGCGCATGTGATCGAAGCGGGTGGCGGGTTCGCGCTGGAGCGGATGACGAACTGGTCGGTGGATTTAGCCGATATGGCCGAAAGCGGGTTGCGCTATATCTCGGTCGATGGTCCGGCGATGGCGCGCAGTGCGGCCTCGCAACAGGGTGATCCGACGCGGTTGAAGGCGGTGCTTGCCTCCTGCGGTATCGGATTGATCGCGGCGAATATCGAGTATCGGGCGCAGTTGGATGCGGTGATGACATTGACCCCTGACCTGTTCACCGGGTCGGGCTTGTTGGCATCGGAACAGCCGGAGGGTGCGTGATGAGCCGCCCTGTGCCGCCGCATGATGGTTTGAAATGTCCGGTTTCGGCGACGGTGATGTGGATCAACTGGATCGGCGTCGCCTGTATGCTGGCCGCGACTTATACGCTGCGCCAGCATCCTGACGTGCCCGCTTTGCTGGCCACGGTGCTGGCGGCGGGGGCGTTTGCGCTGCCGCTGATCGTGCTGGAGTTTGTGCTGCTGCGCGGGAAACGGCCCCATGAGGAGGGGATCAACTGGCGGCGGTACGGGACCCCTGATCTCAAGCGTCTTGGCGTGAAGCTGCTGGGTCTGTGGACGACGCTGGCGATTATCGCGTTGGTTTATTCGCTGTTCCCTGAGTATAGCGGCACGTTGTTCGAGCCGTTTTGGGCGGTGCTGGAATACGCGATTCCGGTGGTGCTGCTCGGCTCGCCCGCGTATTTTTACTGGATCGACGGGAAGATGGAGGAGCCGCAGGACGGCTACTGGCATCTGGGCGCGTTGATGCTGGGCTGGTCTGATGATGTGGATTTGGGCAAGATCAAGCAACATGCGCTGGGGTGGCTGGTCAAGGCGTTCTTCCTGCCGCTGATGTTTGCGTATTTTCATGGCAATATCAATCACTTGCGTAATGTTGAGCTGCCGCCTTTCACGCTGGATGTGAATGCGCTGAACATCATCGCGTGGCAGCGGATCGGGTATGATCTGCTGATCCTCGTCGATGTGGGCGTGATCGTGGTCGGCTATACGCTGACGATGCGGATGTTTGACAGCCATATCCGCTCGGCGGAGCCTACGTGGTCGGGGTGGCTGCCTGCGATTATCTGTTATCAGCCGTTTTGGGGTCTGCTGGGGCCGAATTATTTCGCCTATCGCGACGATAATTTCGCATGGACCAGCGTGTTGAGCGGCTATCCGGCGGTGCAGGCGGCGTTTGCGATTATCATCCTGCTGCTGATGGGCGTTTATACCTGGGCGTCGGTGAGTTTCGGGCTGCGGTTCTCTAACCTGACGCATCGGGGGATTATCACCAACGGGCCGTATCGCTGGTCAAAGCACCCCGCGTATCTGTCGAAAAACCTGAGCTGGTGGTTCGAGGCGATGCCGTTTATCGCGCCGTTTGTGATGGGGTTCAGAGGGCAGGGCTGGCATCATATGTGGGCCGATGCGCTGCGGCGGACGCTGCGGTTGTTGGCCGTGAACCTGATCTATTACATCCGCGCGCGCACGGAAGAGCGGCACCTGTCGCAAGACCCGACCTATGTGCGCTATGCCCTGTGGATGGAGCGGCACGGGCTGATGGCATGGGTCCAGCGCGTCTTCGCCTTCACCCGCTACGCCCCGCCCCGCTGGTGGCTGGAGGCCGAGGAGCGGGTGCGATTGGAGCGCGAGCGGCGGGGGTCGTCGACGCCGGCGGAGTAGAGGGCGTGGGGCGAGCGTGTGGTGGTGACGGAGGCATTGCTCTGTTGCGGCAGGTGGTTTGCGCGGCAAAATACTGGGTGCTTGTGATTGTGTTAGAATAGAAGTTTGGGCGTGTCGCGAAAACGATGGGTTTTGCTACGACCTCTTTAACCGGTCACGATGAACAATCAGTCGTAGTAGTGGCGTGTGCCACAATGATTGCACTTGCGAACTTCGCGTACAGTAAAACCTTTGGCGATTACATCGTCGGGAAAGATAGAGTTATTCTCTACATGATTCCGAATGTCATCTTCATGGCCTTCGTGTAGAATGGAGATATTGATATAGATGACCTCCGCATTTGTGTCGGTGATTTCATTTTGTGCCTTCGCCAACCCATCTCGCAAAGCTGCAAGTATGTCGGGGGTCTGGTTTTGCTGGCCGTCAGGGCGAAAGGCTGATACGTTTGTCATAAGGAAGCTACCGCATGTATTGCAAGCATACAGTACGCCGCCCATGCCATTTAAAGCACTCATTTTGCTGTCAGAGACCGCTTCATCACCGCATAAGAGGCACTTAGTCATTATTATTTTCCCTCTGGGCTGTTCGTGCTGCTAGTTATAGTGGCGCTTAGAAATGTACCACGCAAGGGTTGTTTGCTCAGAAAGTTGGAAAATCGACCGATATTTTTGGACAGGGTTTTGCGACGGCTAAGCCGTTGATCGTACTGGGGTCGGAAAACTGTTGCAAAACCATTCCGTTTTGCAACTTTATTATGGAACCATTGCTCTTACGAATTCGCTTTTCACAGACACTCACCGCCTGCTCTTGATAAATGTTCACTTTTAATTCTATTTGCTTCCGATATGGAAACAAAATGAGACTTAAAAGGCACTGGACTGGCAACTGGCGATAGATCGTAATCGGGAGGCTCTGCTGCGGTTGGTGGCGGGGATTTTGGTTATGACGGGCGTGGGGCGGCTTCGCGTTTGCTACGGATGCCTGCGGGCAACCAAATTTAAAGCCAAGGTGAGTACAATATCGGTCTTCTGACTGCGCTTGTGCGCTGTTTGGCGGAAGAGGATCGTTTGAATGCCGCGTGTTTGGCGTGGAATTTGCTCTTCAGGTTGTTCTCATGAAACAAGGATTCCCGCGATGCGTACTTTTACAGCCTCACTCGCCTTCATATTTTGCGCCAGCTCCGCTTTTGCCGGTGTGGTGGGTACGGATCAGATACAGACGGTCCCGACCGATCCCGCTGCCGTGCAGG
>CALDZQ010000345.1 GCA_937944035.1 uncultured Neomegalonema sp.
CCGGAAAAATCGGTTCCGCAATACTCGATGGTCAGTTTATAGCGAGGCATAAGGGCTGTTACCCTGAACCGCGCCGTGCCGCAATCACAGTTAACTTATGGGGCTATAGCGTTATCAAGGGCAATGGGTTCATTGCCCGACTCGGGAAACGCGCCAAAACAAGAAGTTAGAGTGCCCGGAACGACCCTTATATCGTTCAGGGTGCTCTAAGGGAATAGTTTAAGCTGGTCCGCACTCACAATGTCAGGGTCGTTGTAAGGGTCATTGCGTAGCTTTGGAACGCGGGTTCTTCTTCTGATTTCCGCAATAACTTCAGTCGCAGCGTAATGTCGTCCACGCTTTTCACCGCGCGCGACCAACAATCCGGCATCGACCAGGTTTTTCAAATCCCGGCTTGCCAGATTATTCGAAATGTCCGCGCTGACCCTGTAGGAAGCGTTACGTACCCTGCCAACAATAGCCACCTGAAGAAGGGCAAGCGACGTTCTTTCAGGCATCCCCTGCTTGGTTACAAGCGCGTCCAGTTCAGCATAAATGCGCTCAATCTCGCGCGTCCTGTTCAACAGGGTTTGAGCCTGCCGGTAATGCGCCGTCAGGCAAAACTTTACCCAGAGCGTACAATCATTCGA
Source organism: uncultured Neomegalonema sp. (assembly GCA_937944035.1). GTDB lineage: Bacteria > Pseudomonadota > Alphaproteobacteria > Rhodobacterales > Rhodobacteraceae > JAHDDY01. The sequence continues at coordinate 630 of CALDZQ010000345.1, forward strand.
AGGATTCCATCCGCCACCACCCGTAGCGGCAAGAACGTCGTAGTATTCCTGTTGATTCCGCCCGATATACTCCTCGATGCTTGAGAATATGGGATTTACGATTCCCTCATTCGCCATTGCGGCAGTATGCAAACACCGGGCGGTGCGGCCATTCCCATCTGAAAACGGATGTAACATTGCGAGGTTGAGATGCGCCATCGATCCTTTTAAAGATGGTGTTTCGACATTTTGGTCATTGAGGTAGTCAATCAACTCTTGAAGAAGTGGTTCGAGTAGCGACCGTTCGACGCCTTCATGGACGACCTCACCTGAAAGTGAGTTATGAACCCCTACCCATCCGGGCCGTAATCTGCCGGGATTAGACGACAAATCATGCTGGTTAATCATAAAATGGACAGCGAGGATCATATCCATCGAGAAATTGAAATTATCCTCTCCGCATCGCTGGAGAATATAGTCCATCGCGTTTTGATAGCCTCTAACAGCTTGATATGTTGCTTTATCTGCTTCCGTCGCTTCCTCGTAATCCACTGCCGCCAAGGCGTCTTCTGCGGAAACATGGATACCTTCAATGCTGTTTGACGCCCGTAAAGCGCTTGCACGTGTCATTCTCGCTAATAAGCCTGTCCACCGGCGCGGTTGGTGGACAACATGCAAGCGCAGGCTGTTTCGCATTTCGGTGGTTTTTTCGACAACCCTGCGATCCGCTTCGTCAAGACTTGGATAGGAGAAAATCATGCATCATATCCATATTAAAAACGACATTGCATCAATTAATAACTGACATAAGGTCAGTTGTAAATTCGATATGATGCATTGAGATTGACCTTAAAACCCGTGAAAGTCGTGATATGAACATCCTCGCTGATTTCGCCGATGACGCCCTGCGCCTGTTCGAGGATGCGACGCAGCGGGCGGGGTCTGTGTTTGAACCCAGCTTGCGGATCGGGGTGGCGGGGCTGAACCGTTCCGGCAAAACCGTGTTCATCACCTCGCTGATCGCCAACCTGCTCGCACGCGGGCGGATGACCCGTCTGACCGCCGAGGGACAGGGCCGGATCGAGGCGACCATGCTGCGCCCGCAACCCGATCCTGAGATCCCGCGTTTCGAGTATGAAGACCACATCGCCGCCCTCTCAGGCCCGAATCCGTCCTGGCCGCAAAGCACCCGCCGGATCAGCGAGTTGCGCCTGTCGATCCGGTATCAGCGCACGGGCTTGCTGAGCGGGCTGACCGAAAGCATTGCCGGGCCGGGGGTGTTGCATCTGGACATCGTCGATTACCCCGGCGAATGGCTGATGGACCTGCCGTTGCTCAACAAATCCTGGGAGGATTGGTCCCGCGAAAGCATCGCCGCCTGCCGCCTGCCCGAACGCGCCGCGCTGGCCGGGCCATTCCTCGCATGGGCCGAACGGGCGGAGGGCAAACCCGGCGATCCGGTGCTGGCGAAGGAGGGCTGGACGCTGTTCGCCGCCTATCTGGGCGCAGCGCGCAAGGCGGGATTATCGGCAATTTCGCCGGGGCGGTTCCTGATGCCCGGCGATCTCGAAGGCTCCCCCGCGCTGACCTTCGCGCCCCTGCTGACGCCGCAGGGGGACAAAGACAGCCTCGCCCGCCTGATGCGCGACCGCTATGATTCATACCGCAAAGTCGTGGTCCGGCCTTTCTTCCGCGATCATTTCTCGAAAATCGACCGCCAGATCGTGCTGGTCGATATGCTGTCCGCCATGAACGCCGGCCCGCGCGCGGTGGCGGATTTGCGTAAAGCGATGACCGACATTCTCGATTGCTTCCGCCACGGCGAGAAAAGCTGGCTGGGGCCGATATTCGGGCGGCGCATCGACCGGTTGCTGTTCGCAGCGACCAAGGCCGACCACATCCACCACTCGCAGCACGACGCTTTGCAGGGGATCACCGAGGCGCTGGTCCGCGAAAGCCTTGAGAAGGCCGCGTATAAAGGCGCGCGGGTCGAAGCGATGGCCCTCGCCTCCCTGCGCGCGACGGTCGAGCAACGGATACAGCAGAAGGGCAAGACGCTCGACTGTGTGCGCGGCCGCAATATCGACAGCGGCGAGGAGGTGGTGGTCTACCCCGGAACCCTGCCCCCCGACCCCGCCACCATCGTCGAGGCCGCACGGCGCGGTGTGGGCGAGGAAGGCTGGCTGGCCGAAGACTACGACTTCATGCGCTTCGCCCCCCCGATGAGCGGCATCACCCCCGGCTTCGGCCCCCCCCACCTGCGGCTGGACTTGGCAGCGGAGTTTTTGTTCGGGGACCGGTTG
>CALDZQ010000346.1 GCA_937944035.1 uncultured Neomegalonema sp.
CTGATGGCGGTGCTGATGGCGGGGGCGAACTATATCTGGCATTCGGCGGGCTGGAACGAGGCCGGGATGCATTGTTCGGTCGCAAAATTCATGCTTGATGCCGAGCAATGCGCGATGGGCCACCGCATGGTGCAGGGCATCCGGTGGGACGATTTCGAGGAGGCGCTGGCCGCCGTGCCCGATGTCGGCCCCGGCGGGCACTATCTGGGCCACCCGCATACGCTGGAGAAATTCCAGAGCGCGTTCTTTATGCCCAAACTGTTCGATAATAACGCGATTGAGCAATGGGTGGCGGACGGGTCGAAAGATGCGACGACACGGGCTTTGGAAGCGGCGAAGGCGACGCTGGCGGCCTATGAGGAGCCTAAGCTCGACGAGGGCGTGAACGAGGCGCTGCTCGACTATATCGCGCGGCGAGAGCGGGAAATTCCGGCTGAGGATGCGTTGAATGATACGTTTTGAGGTGCCTGAGAATGTAATCTTGTGGCAGTGCGCAGCACTGACACGCGCCCGACCCTCCCCAAGGGAGGGCGCTTCGCCCCCTCCCAGGGTCGCGTGCTTATTGTTTAATACGCTGGCTTTGGTTGTGCTTTTACATGCGGGCGCGGCTCAAGCCAATGGCACAGAGAATTACAACGCCTCTTATGCGCAACCCGCTAAAGTAAAAAAATGCACCAACAAAGCCACCACACGCGAGGACATGCGCGGTTGTACGCGCATTACTTATGAAACGTGCATCGACTGATCCGGACCTGAGCCTGCCATGAAAATCACCAAGCTGCCCACAGACCCCGGCCCCGCCGCGTGGGATGCGATCCTGCCCGAAGGGCCGCGTTATCCGGCGCTGGAGGGCGCGGCGACCGCCGACTGGCTCATCATCGGCGCGGGCTTCGCGGGGCTGGCAGCGGCGCGGCGGTTGCGGCAGCTGCACCCGACCGACACGATCACTCTGCTGGAGGCACGGCGCATTGCCGAGGGTCCGGTAGGGCGCAATTCCGGCTTTATGATCGACCTGCCGCATAATCTCGCCTCCGATGACTACGCGGGCGCGTTGGAGGCGGACAGGCGGCAAACCACCATGAACCGCACCGCCATCCGCTTCGCACTGGACGCCGCGCAAGACTACGCCTTCCCCCCCGAAACCGTGGTGCAAAGCGGTAAAATCAACGCGGCGGCGACGGATAAAGGCACGCGGCACAACCACGACTACGCCGCCCATCTCAAACAACTGGGCGAGGCGCATGAGCTGCTTGATGCCACGCGGATGCGCGATCTCAGCGGGTCGGATTACTACCAAAGCGGCCTCTACACCCCCGGCACGGCCATGCTGCAACCCGCTTTATACGCGCGGGAGATGGCGGCGGGGCTGGCGCGGGAGAAGGTGCGCATTGCCGAAAACTCGCCCGTCACGGCCCTCTCACGACAGGGCGGCACATGGACCGCGAAGACGCCGAAAGGCTCGGTCCACGCCCCGCGCGTCTTGCTGACGGTCAACGGCCACGCGGAGAGTTTCGGCTTTTACAAACGCCGCCTGATGCACATTTATCTCTATGCCTCGATGACCCGCGCGCTCTCGGCAGACGAGGGAAAGCGGCTGGGCGGCGAACCGCTTTGGGGGTTTACCCCTGCCGACCCGATGGGGACGACCGTGCGCAAGATCGGCGGGATCGGTGGTACGCGGATCATCATCCGCAACCGGATCACATGGTCGCCCTCGCGCATGTTGGACGCGCGCGTGGTCGCGAAGATGGGCGAAACCCACGACCGCAGCTTTCGCGCGCGCTTTCCGATGCTGGCCGATGTCGGCATGGAGCACCGCTGGGGCGGCTTGCTGTGCCTGAGCCGCAATAATGTCAGCGCGTTCGGCGAGTTGGAACCGGGCCTCTACAGCGCCGTCTGCCAGAACGGCCTCGGCGCAGCGCAAGGCACATCCGGCGGCATGATGGCGGCGGAGCTGGCCAGCGGGCAAACCTCAGACCCGCTCACCCGCCTGCTCGCGCAAAACCCGCCCGCGCGCCTGCCCCCCGAACCCTTCGTCTCGCTTGGCGCAAAGGCGACCCTGCGCTGGGGTGAGTTCAAGGCGGGGCGGGAATTGTAAAAAAAATCCAATTCCCCCCAAGGATTTCCCCGCAAGATACGTCATACTGCCGATATGGATTGTGAAACCAGCGATCAGAGCCTCGCCACCCACGCGGCGGGGGGAGACGGGATGGCGTTCCGGGCTTTGCTGGAGCGGCACTATTCGCGCGTGTTTCGCGTGGCCTATGGTGTGATCGGCGATCAGGCGGAGGCCGAGGACGTGACACAGGAAATATGGACCGCCCTGCCCGCCAAGCTGCGCGGCTGGCGCGGGGATGCGCAGTTCACGACGTGGCTGCACACGGTCACCCTCAACGCCAGCCGCGACGCCTTGCGCCGTGCCGCAGGGCGGACGCGGGTGCTGGCGGGATTTGTCGAGATGGATGACCTGGCGCGGGGCGAGGCCGAGGATATGGCGGGGCGGTTGCACTGGCTGCAAACCGCGCTCGAAGCGCTGTCTGATGAGTTGCGCGAGACGGCGGCGCTGGTGCTGGGCGAGGATATGAGTTTTGCGCAAGCCGCCGGAGTGCTCGGCGTGGCCGAGGGAACCGTGGCGTGGCGGATGAGCGAAATCCGCCGCCGCTTGCGCGCGATGATGACGACTGACGAGGAGGCAATCGCATGAGTGACGAACTGGACGATATGCGCGACGCCCTCAAAGCCGCGCGCCCTTCCGACGCCGCCCGCGCCAAAGGCATGGACGCGGCGATGGCGGCGTTCGGGGCGGAGTTCGGGGCTGCCACCACGCGTGGTGAAATACATAATGATGAACGCGGTCATTCCCTGCGAAGGCAGGGAATCCAGACTCGTGACCTTGAGACAGACCTTGCGCAAGACGCGAGTCTGGATACTCCGCCGGAGCCTGTCCTCCGCGAAGGCGGGGGGCGGAGTATGACTGATCCACTGGCTCGTGACGCACAAAGTGAAAAAACCCAAAAAAATACCCCGCCCGCCCAAGGATCGGACTCCGGGCGGCGTCTTACCTCTCGAAAAGCGCGCAACGGGCGGGCTGGAACCGGGAGACGGGTTATGAGCAAACTTTCAAAACTGGCACTGGCCGTGGGCGGCACAGGCGTAGCCGCTGTGCTGGCGCTGTTTATCGTGGTGAAGCAGGACGGCGCGCTGATGCCGGAGTTTCAATCCGTCTCGGAGGAGTTGGCGGTTAGTCTCGCACCAACACCGCTTGAGGTTATTCCAAAGGATTTCAAATCCGCGGGAAATACAAAAGTCGTCGCGGGAGATGACAGCTTAGGCGCGGTTGCCGCGACATTCGCAAATCCACCAAAGACGGCGGACAGTAAAAGCATTGCAATGCCGGGCAAGACGACGGCCAAGGCAACAAGCCGCATCGTTGACGCGCCCGCTTCCGTCCGCCGCGTCGCTGTGCCGGGCACGACAGCCGATGCAGGTGTACGCCAAGTGATTGCAACACCCGCCGCAAACCGGTCCAAAAACATGATCGCTCAGGGCGAAAACAACACCGTCGCAGCCCTCACCAACCGCGCCCCCGCGCAGCCGATGCCACAAATGCGCGAACAACATGCCGCGCGGCCGGCTGAAGGTGAAGCGGGGCAAGGGAGTGTTGCAGATAAAGATCAGCAGCGCGTTTACCAAGTGCGCCGCATAGCTGTGCCCGCTAAAACGGCCATGATTCAGCGCCGTATCCTGCAAGAAGACGGCTCGATCAAAACAATCACTGAAACCGTTGTCCCGGAAGAACTCTCGGAGTCGCTGCAAGTAGTTCCTCCAATCGCAGGAGGGGCTTCCAGAGGGGGCATAGCCGCACCTGAAGGCT
>CALDZQ010000347.1 GCA_937944035.1 uncultured Neomegalonema sp.
TTACGCGCGCCTCAGGCAACCTCGTCGGGGTAAAACCGTGCCTGCCATGCGCGCAGGCGCGGGGTCATCACGCGGAAATAAAGCGGTGGAAACAGGGCCAGCACCACCATCCACGGATAGCCGTGCGGCAGTTGCGGCGCTTCGCTTTCGGGATAGCTTTGCAGTGTCGGAAAGCGTTTGCGCGGTTTGTAATGGTGGTCGGAATGGCGTTGGAGGTTGATGAGGAGCCAGTTCGACGCCTGATGCCCGCTGTTCCATGAATGATGCGGTTGTGTCGGCTCATAGCGGCCATTGGCGCGCTTGCGGCGCATGAGGCCGTAATGTTCGATGTAATCGACCAATTCCAACAGCATCACGGCGACGATTGCTTGCAGCACGAGGATGCCGATGCCGGTCCAGCCGCCGATCAATGCGGCGGTCACGAGGAACGCGGCGCTCCAACCCGCATAGCGCCAGAAGGCATTGCGGTGTGACCAGAGGGGCAGGTTTCGCTTGCGCAATTGTTCGGTCTGAATGTGCCATGCGCTGGTAAGACTTGTTGTTACAACACGGGGAATAAAGCGATAAATCGTTTCGCCCTCACGCGCGGTGGCCGGGTCTTCGGGGGTGGCGACGTTGATGTGGTAGCCGTAGACATGCTCTATGCAGAAATGGCCGTAGAGCGTTGAACACATTAGCATTTGCGCGAGCGTCCGCTCGAACCGGTTTTGCTGGTGCATCAACTCATGAGCGTAGGTGATGCCGATGCCGCCGGATGCGATGCCGACAACCACCGCCATGACGATGACTTCCCAGACCGCCAGACGGTCCGTATGGGCGGCGATCCAGATCAGGCCGAAAATCATTACAAACTGTATCGGGACCCAAAACCATGTGACCAGACGATGCCAGAAAAGCCGCGCTTCGCCGATGTCACTGTCAAGACGGGCCTCACCCAGTTTGAGAAGGTTATCGAGTAACGGTATGGCAATAAATGCATAAAGCGGGGCGGCAATCATCCATACGCCACCCCAAAACGCCCCCAACGCGGCAAGCGGCAGCAACAGAAAGGAGATCGTGAAGGGGGCGGCGTTGAGGAACATGATGGCTGCCTGCGATTAGGATGATCAGCTTCCCAATTTACAAAGTTGTCACGCTGATGTCCACCGCTGCGAGTCGTTGTCGAGTGTCACCACTCGCTGCGCAATGCGCGCGGCCTCCGCCGGTTCGTGGGTGACGAGGATCAGGCGGGCGGGCCGTTGGTCGAGCAAGGTGAGGAGCAGGTCTTGCATCCGTGCGGAGACGGCATGGTCGAGCGAGGCGAAGGGTTCATCGAGAAGCAGTGTGTCGGGCTTTGCGGCGAAGGCGCGGGCGAGGCTGATGCGGCGGGCCTGACCGAGGGAGAGCGTGCCGGGGAAGCGGTCTGCGGTGTGGGCCAGCTCGACGGCGGTGAGCAGATCGTCGGCCTGTCGGGCGGTGCATCCGGTCGCGATGGTCAGGTTATCGCGGACGCTGCGCCACGGCAGCAGGGTTGGCTCCTGAAAGGCCACGGCGATGCGTCCCGTGCCTGTGACTTGGCCCTCGAAATCGGTGTCGAGGCCCGCGATGATGCGGAGCAGGGTGGATTTGCCGATGCCTGAGGGGCCGGTGAGGGCGAGGCGTTCGCGGGGCGCGACCTCCAGCGTGAAATCACGGAGGATTGTGGCGTCGCCATAGGCTTTTCGGGTGATTTCAACGCGCATCGGGCCGCCTCCACCGTGTTGCGCGGCGCTCCCACGGTTGCAGGATGAGCGTTTCGACCAGCAGCATGACGATGATGAAGCTGATGGCGTAGACGAGGACGCGGCCGACATCGAACAGTTGGAAATACTGATGGATTTGGAAGCCGACGCCGTTGGAGCGGCCCAGAAACTCGACAACCAGCACGATTTTCCAGATCAGCGACAAGCCCGTGCGCCCTGATGCGGCAAAATAAGGGGCGAGTTGGGGGAGGACGACGTGGCGGAGTTTTTTGATGCCCGTGAGGCCGAAGACATGCGCCATATCGGTGAGGCTGCGGTCCAACGCCCGCGCGCCTTCCCGCATCTGCGTTGCGACGAGCGGGATTTTGTTGATCGCGACGGCGGCGATGGCGGCGACCTCCGTAAGGCCGATCCAGATATAGCACAGGGCGATGGTGACAAGCGCGGGCAGGTTGAGCAGGCCGATGAGCCACGGGTCGCCCCATGCGTTGACGCGGCTCCGCGTGCCCATCACGAGGCCGATGGCAGCACCGATGGTCATGGCGATGATGAAGGCGGCAATCGTGCGCAGCAGGGTCGCGCCGAGATGGTGGAGCAATTCGCCGGAGGCCAGCTCAGAGATGGTCAGGCGGGCGACGGTGAGCGGGGTTGGCAAGGTCTGCGGCGATTGCGCTATGAACGCGACGAGCGCCCAGAGCAGCAAAAACGCTCCGATGGACAGCAAGCTGACTTGCCATCCCGGCCGGTCATTCCTCTGCGGCATAGAAAACGCCATCGGGAAGCGTTTCGGCGTCACCGACCAGCTTTGCCCCGCCCAGTTCGGCCATGATTTTGAAGAGTGCGGCGGCGGTGGCCGGATCAATCGGTGCGGTGGCGGGGATGCCGTGGCGGAAACCGTCTTTGAGAGCGGAAAATTCGGCGTCGTCAGCGGCGTTCATGCGCGGGCGCAGGCGATCCCATGCGGCATCATTCTGTGCGAGCAGGGTTTTTGCGGCGCGGGAGGCGCGGATTAATCCCTCAACAGCCGCAGGGTTCTCGCGGGCGAATTCACCGCGCAGGACGTAGCCTAGAAGGGGGATTTCGGCGGCGAGGCCCAACTGCGTTGCTGCGTCTTCAACGCTCATCACGGGGGCGAAACCCTTGGTGCGGAGTTTGGCTTCATAGTGCCAATAGGTGATGATCGCATCGACGCCGCCGCTGAGGGCTTGCTGTGAGATCAGGGGCGGTGCGCCGTAGACCTGTTCGGTTTCGGCTTTGAGATCAAAGCCCTGGCTGGCGGCGTAGGCTTGCAGGATCAGCCAGTTTTTATCGAGCGGGCCGCCGGCGATACCGATCTTCTTGCCGCGCAGGTCTTGGATATTCTCATACCCGCGATCAGAGGCGGCGATCAGGGAGCCGACGGTGCGGGAGTAGGGGATAAAGACGTAGTCTTTGCCCGCCGCCCGCTGCCGTGCGACCCAAATCCAATCGGCGACCAAGGCATCGGCGGAGCCGCCCTCGAACGCGATTTTGGCGGCGGATGATCCGGCGAGGCCCAGCACGTCGATGGTGATGCCGTTGCCGGTGTCGAAGCCGTTATGGCGGATCGTGTCCAACTCCCAATTCACCGTGCCGAATTTCAGCGTGGCAATGCGGATTGTCGCGGCTTCGGCTGACCAAACGGGAGTCGCGAAAGCGGCGGGGCACATCCACAAAACCATGCGCCGCGAGGGACGCAGGCGCGTGCGGGTGAACCAGTTTTCGCTCATGCGGGCATCTTGCGGTAGGTGAGCGGGCCGTCGGCATGGGCGTCGGCCTCGGCTTGGGCCTGCAACTGCGCGTGGAGGGGCGATTTGATGCAGACGGGATCTGTTGCGGCGGCATCCCCGGCAATCGCCATCGCCTGACAGCGGCAACCGCCAAAGTCGCGGGTTTTGCGGTCGCAGGATTTGCACGGTTCGGGCATCCAGTCGAAGCCGCGATAGGCGTTGAAGGCGCTGGAGTGGTTCCAGATGTCCGCCAGTGGCGTATCGCGGACATTCTCGAACACCAAATGCGGGATCGTGTGGGCGGCATGGCAGGGCATGACGCGGCCATCGGGGACGATATTCAGACCCGTAGACCCCCAACCGCCCATGCAGGGCTTTGGATAATCGGCGTGGTGATCGGCGGGGACGTAGTCGATGACGAGGACGCCTTTCAGCCGCTCGCGCGCCTCCGCCACCCGCTGTCCGCACAGCTTTGCCTGCTCGCGGGTTGGCATGAGAGCGGCGCGGTTTTTGTCGGCCCAGCCGTGGAATTGCACCGTGGCAACCTCCAACCGCCGCGCGCCCATCGAGACGGCCATGTCGATGGTTTCGGGCAGGCGGTCGATGTTTTTCTCGTGGACAACCGCATTCAGCGTCAGCGGCAGGTCGAGGGCCGTGGTCCACTTGGCGACATCCATTTTGCGGTTATAGCCGCCTTTATAGCCGCCGATCATATCCGCCATCGCGGCATCAACGCCTTGCAGGGACAGTTGGACGTGATCGAGGCCGCGCTCTTTGAGGCCCGTCAGGCGCTTTTCGGTCAGGCCGATGCCGGATGTGATGAGGTTGGAGTAGAGATCATGCGCGCGGCAGGCGGTTATCAGGTCTTCGAGATCGCGCCGTGAGGCAGGCTCGCCGCCCGACAGGTGCAGTTGGAGAACGCCTAATTCTGCGGCTTGGCGGAAAACGTCGATCCAGATTTCGGTCGAAAGCTCGCCTTCGCGCCCGGTCAGTTCCAGCGGGTTCGAGCAATAGGGGCAAGAGAGCGGGCAGCGGTGGGTCAGCTCGGCCAGCATCGCGATTGGCGGGCCGTAAGTGATTTCGGCGGTTGGTTGGGGCTGCGGGGCGTCCATTATTTGACCTCCGAACGGAACCGCATTCGCGTAGCATTCCCTGTCAGCCCGTGGCCTGACCACGGGGTCCATTTCTCCACGCGTTTGAGCGGTTTGCACTGAGCAACGGATACCGCGATCAAGTCGCGGTATGACAGGAACGCAAGATCACACTGAAACATCGCGCACCTCCATCATACGTCGGTCAATCAGGGAGGTGAGGAATTTTTGCACATCGCCGGAGATTTGCTCGCGGGGGGCGTTGTACTTGGTGCTGAGGGCATCAAGAATGTTGCCGAAGGTGCATGATCCGGTGGTTTCCTCAAGGATAGCGACGCCGATCTGGTCGAGTTTCACCGCGCGTTCGGGAGCGAGTAGCACCCAGTTGCCGCGCACTTTGTCGTATTTTGTGCGGACACCGCTAAGCAGATGGGGCGTGGCGGTTTCGGGGATGCTCATGTCGTGTGGCCCGTGTGCGAAACTATGCCGGTTATATTACTCACTATCACGCACATAGAAAAAGTTGTCATTCCGCGCGCAGGCGCGGAATCCATCGGTCCGCAAGCCTTTGCGTTATGATCGACGCGGTAGTTGATGCCGGAGAATGTTGAAGAATGGATACTCCGCCTTCGCGGGGTATGACAATGTCTTGGTTTGTTTGAATTTCTCACGGTTGTTGGCATTACAGCAAGCCCTCGTCCGGCTGCCACGCGCCCGGCGGTATGCGGCCCGGATCGACATAGGCCGAGTGCAGGGCGTCCAGCTGGGACCAGAGCACATCGGTCTTGAATGTCAGGGCAGCGGCGGCCGCGTCTTGCTTTTCGAGCGTATCCGCGTTGTCGAGCACATAGGCAAGGCCGAAGGCCACGTCTTTGGGGGCTTGGGTCAGGCGGGTGCTGAAATAGGCGAGGCTGGATTCATTGGCGAAGTCGTAGTGCTTGAGCAGCCCCTCAATCCGTTGCGTGTGGATTTTGGGCGCGAACAACTCCGTGAGGGAGGAGGCGACGGCGTCGAGCATCGGCATCTCGCGGACAAAGCGGACATAGGCATCGACCGCGAATTTCGTGCCCGCCATGATCCCGCGCTCGGAGGCGACATAGGCAGGGTCCAGCCCGACAGCCTCGGCCAGCCGCAGCCAGCGGGCGATGCCGCCGTCATGCTCGTTCGTGCCGTCGTGATCTTCGATGCGCGAGCGCCATGCGCGGCGCAAAGCCGGATCGCTGATCCGCGACATGAACGCGGCGTCCTTCATCGGGATGCGGCTTTGATAATAATAGCGGTTGATGACCCATGCGCGCACCTGAACGGCGGAACATTGGCCGGAATGGAGCAGATGGTGGAAGGGGTGCTTATCGTGATACCTGTCGGCACCGATCTGGCGCAGCCTTGCCTCGAAGCCCTCGCGCGATTGGGCGGGTTGCGGCATCACTTGTGACAGATTCTGCGCACTCATCGCTCCGGTCGACATTCGACGCTCCCCCGCAAATCAGACGATAGCATAAAAAAAGCGTGCTTCAGAGAAAGAAGCACGCTGGAAAACTGTTGTCCTGAAAGGACTTAGAACAGTGTTTCTTCGCCTTCGGCCGGGAAGTACATGTTGATTTCCATACAATCACTAGATATAATCCAATCCAAAAAGGAAGAACATCCCAACGCTAAGTGGATCTGGATTCATGCAGCTTCTCTAGGAGAATTTGAACAAGGCAGATATCTAATAGATCGCATTGCCATTGATTACCCTCAATATAAGATTGCACTCAGCTTCTACTCACCAAGTGGATATGCACCACGCAAGAACTATAAGAACGCTGATATGATCTTTTATATGCCTCTAGACACTAGGCATAATGCAAAAGTATTTATAGAGACTCTAACTCCTAGCCTAGCAATTTTTATTAAATATGACTTTTGGTGGAATCATCTCTATACACTTCAATCACTATCAATACCAACAGTATTTATATCTTCTGAAATCAGACCTGAACAATACTTCATTAAAAGAAAGCTAGGTAATATTAGAAACCTGTTATCAGGTGTAGATCACTATTACGTGCAAACACAGAATAGTGCGGATGTATTACATTCTGTAGGTATAACTAACGCTACGGTCACTGGCGATTCAAGGTTAGACAGCATCTTGCACGAAGAAGTAAAAGAGCTACCGATTCAGAAGGAGATATTAAATTGGAAAGGCAATCAGAAATGCATCATCTATGGTAGTGTACACTTATCTGATATTGATGTTCTAAAAAGCATGCTAACGTTAGAAGCAAAACATCTAATTGTACCACATGATATAGACTTAGCTAATATTACAGCAATACAATCTCATCTTCCGACTTCAATAGTATATAGTCAATCTGGATTACAAGGTTCTACCGTTGCAATATTGGATCAAATCGGAGTCCTGCGGCATATATACAATACCGCCGATCTTGTATATATAGGTGGTGGTTTTGGTAAAGGCATCCATAACACTTTAGAACCTTTGGTACAGCTAGTGCCAATACTTATAGGACCCAAGTATCATAAATTTCCAGAGGCCATTGACCTTATTGCTATTGACGCTATCAGGACAATTGACATAGCTAATAAAGCGCATCAAGAAGCATCACGTATACTAGAAGACTCTAATAAGCAGAGTAAGACTACCCAACAACAGTATATATCAGCTCATAGTGGTGCTACTGACAGTGTTATCTACTCCTTAAAAAAGAATAAATGGATATAAATTTTATAAATATATGATGTTCGAGAAGACATTTGAATAACGTAAAATTTCTTACATTTATCTCACTTTTTAAGTACTAATACTATTCATCGGTCAAAATCAATTAAACATTTTATTATGAAAAAAACTTATACACATTTTTTTAAAG
>CALDZQ010000348.1 GCA_937944035.1 uncultured Neomegalonema sp.
AAACTGGTGCGCGAGAAGGCGAAAACCCTCAACATCTCGCCCGAAATGCTCAAACGCCCCGTCAATGTCGGCTTTTCGGGCGGTGAGAAAAAGCGTAACGAAATCCTGCAAATGGCGATTCTTGAGCCGAAAATGTGCATCCTCGACGAAACGGATTCCGGCCTCGACGTGGACGCCATGAAACTGGTCGCAACAGGCGTGAACGCTCTGCGCAGCCCGGATCGCGGCTTTCTGGTCATCACCCACTACCAGCGTCTCCTCGACCACATCAAACCCGATGTCGTCCACATCATGAGCGCGGGCAAGATCATCGAAACCGGCGGTCCTGAGTTGGCACTGAAGGTCGAGAATGAGGGCTATGCAGACCTCATCGGCACGGCGGCTTAAGGGATGGATGCTGTGAATAAACTCGCACCGTGGCGCGAAGCGTTTGATACATTCGTAGCCAATGACGAAGCCGCCCATATGGGCCGAAAGTCGCGCGATGCCGCCTTTGCCCGGTTCGAGGCGCATGGCCTGCCCACACGCCGCCACGAATACTGGAAATACACCCCCGTCCGCGATCTGCCCGTCGATATGACGTTGACCGCAGGTCCGGGCAAAGACGCCTTTGCCGAGACGGATGCCTATCGTCTGGTCTTTGTCGATGGCCGCATTGATATGCCGAAATCCGACCATGAGGCGCTCTCGGCGGTGGCTGATATTGCCGGACCCGAAGGCGCGGCTTGGATGGACGGCCTGTTCGGTGCATTGCAGGGCCGCGATATTCCCGGCGCACAGTTTCAGGTCGAACGCCCTTTCGCCGACCTGAACATGGCGCTTTTCACTGACGGCCTCGCCATCCGCATCCCGGCGGGCGTGGCTCTCGATAAGCCGATCCACCTGCGCTACGAGGGGCCGCTGGCCTCCCATCTGCGCCTGGAAATGCTGGTGGAAAAGGGCGCATCGGTCACGGTGTTGGAGTCCGGCGCGGGCGCGCTGACCACGGGGGCCGAAATCGTCATCGAAGACGGCGCGTCCGTCAGCCATCTGCGCGCACAAACCGAGGTCAGCGGCACGCAATTCACCGCGCTCTACGCACAGATCGGCGAGGAATCGTCGTTCAAGAGCTTCACGCTCTCCTCCGACGCCACCCTCATCCGCAACGAGACCGTGATGACCTTCGCTGGTGACAACGCAAGCGGACACATCGCGGCCGGTGTGATGGGCCGCGAAAGCGCCCATATCGACAACACCGTCTATGTCAGCCATGAGGCCGAGCATTGCGAGAGCCGTCAGGTCATCAAATCGGTGCTCGATGATGCGGCCAAATCCGTGTTCCAAGGCAAAATCTACGTCAAACAGGGCGCGCAGAAGACCGACGGCTATCAGATCAGCCAGGCCGTCCTGCTGTCCGAAGGCGCGGAGTTCAACGCCAAGCCGGAGTTGGAAATCTACGCCGATGATGTGATCTGCTCGCACGGCTCCACCACCGGACGGCTGGACGAGGATGCCCTCTTCTACCTGCGCTCGCGCGGTTGTACCGAGCATGAGGCCGAGGCGCTGCTGGTGGCGGCCTTTATCGATGAGGCGATCCTTGAGATCGAGGATGAGGGGCTGCAAAATACGATGCGCACGATCACCGAAGAGTGGATGAGCGCCCGTGCAAACCCCTGAGCAAAGCATCGACTACAAGGCGATCTTCGCCGAAGCCCTGATTGCGCCGCGCAGTTCTATGCGGCGTCTTCTGGACAGTGGCATTGATGAGCAGCATCGGATGACGATGGTGCTGCTCAGCGGTGTCCTGTACGCGATTGTCTTCAGTGTGATCCAGGCAACGACGCCCCTCCCGGAAGAATTTCAAGAGGTCAGCGGTTTGTTGCTGGCGGTGATGTTCGTCGGTTTATCGCTCATCAGTTATCTCATTATCGGGTTTCTGGTGAAATGGATCGGCGGCCTTTTCGGCGGAGAAGGAACCGTCGAAGACTGCAAAACGGCGGTCGCATGGTACATGCTGATCTCAGAAATCGTGAAGGTCTGTATACTGCCTTTGGACCTTATCCTTCCGGCCTTTATCGGTGCGCCTTTGGCCTATGCCGTATCGGGCTATTTGATCTTTATGTTCGCGAACTACATCTCAGAGGCACACCGTTTCAAAACGGCATACGGTGCGTGCGCCGTGCTGTTCGGATTGTTTGCGTTGCTGATCTACGCGCGCAGTTCGATCATCGCCAATATGCCCGCCGTACCCGCCTGACAGGGATTTCATGACCTACGACATCGCCAAAATCCGAGCCGACTTTCCCGCAACATCGCTGAAAGTGCATGGCAAGCCGCTGGTCTATCTCGACAACGGCGCAAGCGCGCAAAAACCGCAGCAGGTGATCGACACCATCACCCGCACGTATACCAGCGAATACGCCAATGTGCATCGCGGATTGCACTACCTCTCGAACCTCGCGACCGAGAATTACGAGGCAGCGCGCGGTGTCGTGCAAGGTTTTCTGGGCGCGGCCCATGAAGACGAGATCATCTTCACACGCGGCTCGACCGAGGCGTTCAACCTGATTTCCTACGCATGGGCGGAACCGCGCATCAAAGCGGGCGATGAGATCGTCCTCTCCACCGTCGAACACCACGCCAATATCGTCCCGTGGCATTTCCTGCGCGAGCGGCACGGGGCAAAGCTGATCTGGGTCGATCCCGATGTGAACGGCGATATTTCCCCCGAATCCGTGGGCGCTGCGATCACCGAGCGGACCAAAATCGTCGCCATCACCCAGATGTCGAACGTGCTCGGCACGGTTGTCGATGTGAAGCGGATTGCCGAAATGGCCCATGCGGTCGGCGCGATCATCGTTGTCGACGGCTCGCAATCGGCAGTGCATATGCCTGTTGATGTCGCCGATCTCGACTGCGATTTCTTCACCATCACAGGGCACAAACTCTACGGCCCGTCCGGCTCCGGGGCACTCTACGCCAAGCGTGAGCGGCTGGCGGAGATGCGTCCGTGGCATGGCGGCGGTGATATGATCCGCGTCGTCGGCAAAGAAGAAGTCACATACAACGACGCGCCGCACAAGTTCGAGGCCGGAACGCCGCCCATCGTCCAGATCATCGGCATGGCCGAGGCGATCCGCTACATGCAAAGCGTCGGGATGGAGGCGATTTCCGCTCACGAACACGCCCTGCGCGACTACGCCCGCGCGCAGCTTGACGGCCTGAATTGGCTGTCGGTGCAGGGCAATTCGGCCACCAAAGGCGCGATTTTCTCCTTCACGATGGAGGGCGCGCACGCTCACGATATTTCCACCGTGCTCGACCGGTATGGCGTCGCGGTGCGGGCTGGGCATCATTGCTGTCAACCCCTGATGGAGCATCTTGGCGTCACCGCAACCTGTCGAGCATCTTTCGGGATGTATAACTCGACCGAAGAAGTCGATGTGCTGGTCGAATCGCTGGGCAAAGCGCAAGCGCTGTTTGCGTAGTCGTGCAACCTGCGGCTAAAGTCGCTCCAGCAACAAGTCAGGGAGCGGCACATGGCCAGCATCGAAAATCTCAACGGCGGCACGTTTGAGCGCCTTTCCCCCACCGAATGCCGCGATGCCGTGAGCGCGGGCGAGGCGGTGATGCTCGACATTCGCGGCATCGAGGAATTTGCCGCCGAACGCATCCCCGGCGCTATGCTGATGCCGATGCCCGAATTCGAGCCGGTCGCCATGCCCGCGCAAGGCGAGAAGAAAATCATCCTGCAATGCCGCAGCGGCGGGCGCACCGCCGGTCTCGCGGGCCAACTGCTGGCGGCGGGGCTGGTGACAAGCATCAGCCATATGGAAGGCGGCATCCTCGAATGGAAAGCCGCCGGCCTGCCCACCATCTGCCCCGATCCGGCGCGGGCCGTTACGTGAAGCCAACGCTGTCGGCGGAGGCGTTGGACGTTATCGTCCAAGACATCTGCGCCGAAATGGCCGCCGAGACCGAACGCGGGGCCGTCGCAACCTATATCCCCGAACTTGCGGGCGTGGACCCGAACCAGTTCGCCCTTGCCCTCACATTGCCGGACGGGCGCATGATTTCCGGCGGCGATGCGACCACACCCTTCTCGATCCAGAGCGTCTCGAAAGTCTTCACCCTCGCGCTGGCTTTGGGCCGCGATGGCGAGGGTCTCTGGAAGCGCGTCGGGCGCGAGCCGTCCGGCGATCCCTTCAACTCCATCGTCCAGCTCGAATACGAGCAAGGCATCCCGCGCAATCCCTTCATCAATGCGGGCGCGATTGTGGTGACGGATACGATCCTTTCCTCTCACAAACCCAAAGAAGCCTTGGGCGAAATCCTTGATTTCGTTCACTTTCTTGCCGATGATGAGAGCATCGTGATCGACCCCGATGTTGCCCGTTCCGAGCGCGACACAGGCTTTCGCAACACGGCGCTGGCCAATTTCATGCGCGCTTACGGGACATTGCGCTGCAACCCCGAAGAGGCGCTGGGCGTCTATTTCCACCACTGCGCCATCGCCATGACCGTCGTGCAACTGGCCAAAGCGGGGCGGTTTTTGGCGTTTGACGGTTGCCTCAGCCCCGGTGGACAGCGCGTCATGGCCGCCCGCGCCACCCGCCAGATCAACGCGCTGATGCTGACCTGCGGGCATTATGACGGCTCCGGCGAGTTCGCGTTCAAGGTCGGCCTGCCCGGCAAAAGCGGCGTCGGCGGCGGCATTCTCGCCATCGCACCGGGCAAAGCCGCCATCGGGTGCTGGTCGCCGGGCCTGAACAAAGTCGGCAATTCCAAACTCGCCTCCCGCGCGCTTGAGATGCTGGCGGAACGGACAGGGTGGTCCGTGTTCGCGAATTGAGCGGTGCGGCGGTTTTCTCAGACATAACTCAGACATAACCATGTCATGCCCCGCGAAAGGGGTATCCGGCCACGCTCCTTGAGAAACGGCCTCTCAATAGCGTTGTTTTTGTTGATAAAATCCCCTCAAACCTTACCGGCCCCCACCAAAACCGCTGTCATACCCCGCGAAGGCGGGGTATCCAGCCTCGCCCCTTGAGAAACTCTCTATGAATAGCGTTGTTTTTGTTGATAAAACTCCTCCATCCTACCGGCCTTACCAAGGCTCAAGCGCAAGTATCTCAAAAGTCACCAAGCGGACGCCGGGCGGGAGCGGAACACTCACGCCGTGGGGCGGTGATCGCGTGTCTGTGCTGCGCACAGACTATAGCGTTTTCAAGGGCAATGGGTTCATTGCCCGACTCGGAAAACGCGCTGAAACAAGAAGTTAGAGCATCCTGAACGATCCTTATATCGTTCAGGATGCTCTAGAAGCGACGTAAATCGGAGCCGCGCAAGCGGCGACACGCGACCGACCGCCCCACGGGCGGGTGCGTTCTGCGCGAAGCGCAGTCCACTCCCACCCCCGGTCGCCCGCTTATCTCCAAACACACCAAAACCCTCCCCCACGCCATGCACGGGGCAGCAAAACCTCAAATCTCACACAGTCTCCGGCGGATCATGCAACGCATAGAGCGCCAGCGCGTGACAATCCTTCAGCACAAAATCCACCGGATGCCGCGCCCGGTCACTGTGACCGGGCGGCTTTCCGGGCCGCATCGGCGCGATATATTTGCCCGTCTCAGACCGCGCCGCCAGCCGTTTCGCTTCCCACCGCGCCAGCCGCCGCGCCTGTTTCGGCGCATCGCCCAACGCGGCCTGCAAAGCCTGTAACCGCCGCATCAACAGGGCCGGACTGACCTCATCATCGGGCGAGGCGACAACAACAGGCTCAAAAACCTGCACCTCATCAAAAAACCGGATATTCGGCTCCGGCCTCCGCCCCCGCCAAGCCGAGCGCGGTTTAAACGATTTCCGCGCATCGAACAGCGCAAATGCAGGAACCCGCGCAGCGCCTTGAGAATCGCCCGCAATCACAGCCACAGGCCCGCCGCGTGAAACACGAACACCCGCCTCAATCTTGAGAACCAGTTTCACCACCACGACCAGCCGCCGGAACGCCGATTCAGCAGGCCGCAAAACCCGCCAAATCCCCGTCCGCACATGCCGTGGCATAGCTTCCCCGCCGCCCGCCATAACGAGCAGCGCGGCAACCATCCGCAGCAATGCGTCGCGGTGGCGGTCTATGGCAAGTGTCCAGTCCAGTGTAAAAAGCCCTTTCTT
>CALDZQ010000349.1 GCA_937944035.1 uncultured Neomegalonema sp.
CGTCAACAACAATCGTCTGCTCATTCTTGTCGCTGACAACACGACCCTGAAGAATCCGTTTAGGCATTGCTTATCCCCGGTCCCGAAACTTACGCAGCATCCGCTGCGGAGCGGGCTTTCTCGTTCAAAATCGTCAGAACACACGCGATATTACGGCGAACCGTGCGCACGCGTGACGTATTGTCAAGCTGGTTTGACGCAGCCTGAAAGCGCAGGTTGAACTGCTCTTTCTTCAACGTCAAAAGCTCCTCGCGAAGCTGCTCAACGGTTTGTTCTCGCATTTCTGCCGCCGTCATAGCGGAGCCTCCAAATAACAAAAGGGCGCACTCCCGAAGGAGCGCCCGAAACTCACCAATCCTGTCGGGTCACGATCCGACATTTCACAGGCAATTTCATCGCTGCGAGTCGAAGCGCTTCTTTTGCAACAGGCTCACCCACGCCGTCAATCTCAAACATGATGCGACCGGGTTTAACTTTTGCTGCCCAGAACTCGACAGAGCCTTTACCTTTACCCATGCGGACTTCGGTAGGCTTTTTCGAAACCGGAACATCAGGGAAAATCCGGATCCAGATACGACCCTGACGTTTCATCTGACGTGTGATGGCACGGCGCGCAGATTCAATCTGACGGGACGTGATCCGCTCTGGCTCCAGGGCTTTGAGGCCGTAGGAACCGAAGTTCAAATCCACACCACCCTTGGCCATACCTTTGATACGGCCTTTATGGGCTTTGCGGAATTTCGTGCGTTTTGGCTGAAGCATTCTTCATTCCCCCCGATCAACCGCGATCGCGGTCGCGACGCGGGCGACCACCACCGCCACCGGGGCGACCACCTTCTTGCAATTCTTGAGCGCGACGATCGCGGGCGGTTGGGTCATGCTCAAGGATTTCGCCCTTGAAGATCCAAACTTTCACACCGCAGATACCATAAGCTGTTTTAGCTTCGGCAGTCGCGTAGTCGATGTCAGCGCGCAGTGTATGCAAAGGCACGCGGCCCTCGCGATACCACTCCGTCCGTGCAATCTCAGCGCCGCCGAGACGGCCGCCGACGTTCACACGGATACCCAGAGCACCCATACGCATCGACGTTTGAACCGAACGTTTCAGCGCGCGACGGAAAGAAACACGACGCTCAAGCTGTTGCGCGATATTCTCAGCAACCAACTGCGCATCAAGCTCCGGCTTGCGCACTTCAACGATGTTGAGGTGCAGCTCGCTGTCCGTGAAACGCGTCAGCTTTTGGCGCAGTTTCTCGATGTCAGCGCCTTTTTTACCGATGATAACACCCGGACGACCCGAATAGATCGTGACGCGGCATTTACGGTGAGGACGCTCGATCACAACGCGGCTGATACCAGCCTGCTTGCACTCGTCTTTGATGAAGGCGCGGATCTGCATGTCTTCATTCAGAAGATCACCATACTCACGCTTATTCGCGTACCAACGCGATTCCCAAGTGCGGTTGATGCCGAGGCGCATACCGATTGGGTTTACTTTCTGACCCATTATGCGGCCTCCTCTTCACGAACCTTGATCGTAAGCTGGCTGAACGGCTTCAGGATCTTGCCGAAGCGGCCACGCGCACGCGGGCGACCACGCTTCAGCGTGATGTTCTTGCCAACCCAAGCCTCGGCGACGACAAGAGCGTCAACGTCGAGATTGTGGTTGTTCTCAGCATTCGCAATCGCGGATTGGAGCGCTTTTTTCACGTCACCGGCGATGCGTTTTTTCGAGAACGTCAGGTCGGCGAGTGCGGCGGCAACAGGTTTGCCCCGGATTTGCTCGGCCACAAGGTTCAATTTCTGGGGGCTGACGCGCAACATGCGGGCGACGGCCATCGCTTCGTTGTCTTCGCAACGGCGGGGATTTTTCGCTTTTGCCATGACCTACTTCCGCTTCGCTTTTTTATCAGCCGCGTGGCCGTAATATGTGCGCGTTGGTGAATACTCGCCGAGCTTTTGCCCGATCATGTCTTCACTGATAAGCACGGGAATGTGCTTGCGACCGTTGTGAACACCGAAAGTAAGTCCAACAAACTGTGGCAGGATCGTCGAGCGACGGGACCACGTTTTGATAACATCTTTACGACCGGACTCACGCGCGGTTTCTGCTTTTTTAAGAAGGTAGCCGTCAACAAACGGACCTTTCCATACTGAACGGGGCATCTCGGCAGCTCCTTACTTCTTCTTGCGCGCGTGGCGGCTGCGGATGATATACTTATCGGTTTCTTTGTTGTTGCGTGTCCGTGGACCCTTGGTCGGCTTACCCCAAGGCGTGACCGGATGACGGCCCCCTGAAGTACGGCCTTCACCACCGCCGTGCGGGTGATCGATCGGGTTCATTGCAACACCGCGAACCGCCGGGCGCTTGCCTTTCCAGCGTGTCCGTCCGGCTTTACCGAAGTTTTGGTTCGAGTGGTCGGGGTTAGAAACCGCGCCAATCGTCGCCATGCATTCCTGACGGACGCGGCGCAATTCGCCGGACCCAAGACGCACCTGAGCGTAACCACCATCGCGACCGACAAACTGGACATACGAACCAGCCGAACGCGCGATCTGACCACCCTTGCCGGGCTTCATCTCAAGGTTATGGACAATCGTACCAACCGGCATACCCGACAGAGGCATCGCATTGCCCGGCTTGATGTCAGCCTTGGCAGAAGCGATTACCGTGTCACCGACAGACAACCGCTGTGGCGCCAGGATGTACGAAATCTCGCCGTCTTCATACTTGATGAGCGCGATAAACGCGGTGCGGTTCGGATCATATTCAATCCGCTCGACCGTCGCAGGCATATCCCACTTGGTCCGCTTGAAATCGACTTTCCGGTATAGCCGTTTCGTCCCGCCACCGATCCGGCGCGCAGTGATGCGGCCAGTGTTGTTACGTCCACCCTTCCGTGTCAGACCCTCGGTGAGGGTCTTTTCCGGACGGCCAGAGTACAAATCAGAGCGGTCGATCAGCACCAGCCCACGCTGGCCCGGCGTTGTCGGATTATACTTCTTTAACGCCATGCTTTCTGTCTCCCGTTGACCTTCTCACGAAAGTCGGTTGGCCTTACAGGCCAGTCATCACATCGATCATGTGCCCGTCTTCAAGGCGCACAACCGCTTTTTTGAAATCGCTCCGGCGACCCTGACGGCCACGGAAAACTTTCCGCTTGCCCTTCTGGATCAGCGTATTCACGCTTTTGACCTTCACGTTGAACAAAGCCTCAATCGCGTCGCGGATTGCAGGTTTCGTCGCATCAATCGCCACCTCAAAGACAACGGCGTTGGCTTCAGAAGCCATCGTCGATTTCTCTGTTACGATAGGGCGGCGGACGATGTCGTAGTGTTCCGGCTTCGTGGTCATGCTGATGCTCCCGAAAGACGTGCGGTGAGGGCTTCAAGACCGGCGCGGGTAACAACCAGCGTATCACGACGCAGAATGTCGTAAACGTTCGCTCCGGCGCATGGCAGAATGTCGACGTTCTCGATGTTCTGCGCGGCACGGGCAAAGCCTGTATCCACTTCAGCGCCTTCGAGGAACAGAGCCTTACGCAGGCCCAGCTTCTCAAGATGTGCTTTCAGTGACTTGGTCTTGCCGTCTTCGAGCGCAGCAGAATCGATTACGATCAGCTTGTCCGACGCAAGTTTTGAAGACAAAGCCATCTTCAAACCAAGCGTGCGTACTTTCTTTTGCAGTTCATGCGCGTGGCTGCGATAAACTGGGCCTTTATACGTGCCACCACCGCGAAAGATCGGCGCACCGCGTGAGCCGTGACGTGCGCCGCCCGTGCCCTTCTGGCGATATATCTTCTTGGTCGAGTAGGACATTTCTGACCGACCCTTGGTGCTGTGCGTACCCGCCTGACGCTTAGCAAGCTGCCAGCGTACAACGCGGTGAAGGATGTCAGCCCGTGCCTCTACGCCGAAAATCGACTCATCGAGTTCGACTTCACCGGCAGAGGCGGCATCCAATGTGAGGACATCGCGCTTCATATCATTCACCGCCTTCTTTAGGCTTGCTATCTTCGGCCGCACCATCAGTACCGGCTTCGGCTTCAATCTCAGCTTCCGCAGCCTGAAGCGCTGCCGCCTGTTCAGCCGCAGCAGCCGCAGCAGCCGCTTCGCGTGCCGCTTCTTCTTCAGCTGCCGCCGCCGCAGCAGCCTCTTCAGCCGCTTTCGCGGCTACAGCCGCTGCCGACCGCAGACCCGCAGGGAAGAGCAAGCTCTCAGACTGGTCCTGCTTGACAGCATCGCGGATGATGACCCAGCCGCCTTTAGCGCCCGGAACCGCACCGCGAACCATCAACAAACCACGCTCAACGTCTGTCTTGACGATGCGCAGGTTCTGCGTCGTGACCCGTGCAGCACC
>CALDZQ010000350.1 GCA_937944035.1 uncultured Neomegalonema sp.
TCTGCGTCCTCTACATCTTCATCACCCGCCGCGATGAAGTCATGGCGATTGACGCCTCACCGCCCGAAAACGATCTCGACTACACCAAGATCGCAGCGGTCCATTAAAATCAGAGAAGCCCCCGAATTCAGGTTCGGGGGCTTTTTTTTGGATGATTAAAACACTGTCATTCTCTGCGAAGGCAGAGAATCCAGACCCTACAACCTGAAAAACAGCCTCTCAAGACACGAGGCGGGATCACCGGTTTCGCGGGTGATGACATTGTTTTAGTTGAGAAATCATCGCAATCCCCACCGGGCAACCTCCCAAAAAAACGGCACACTATAGCGTTATCAAGGGCAATGGGTTCATTGCCCGACTCGGAAAACGCGCCAAAACAAGAAGTTAGAGTGCCCGGAACGATCCTTATATCGTTCAGGGTGCTCTAACACCCCCGCCCCGCATCAAAGCAGGGCCGGTTAACCATCCGCCAAACGCACTGCCCTCACCCCGTATCCGGCGGATCACCGTGCGAATTTCCCTTTAAATCAATCGCATAGAGCGCCAGCTGGTGACAGTTTTTCAAAACCTCATCCACCGGATGTCTTGTCCGCGCCCTGTAACCGGGCGGCCTGCCGGGGCGTAGCGGGGCGATATATTTGCCCGTCTGACACCGCACTTCCGCGCGCTTGGCCTGCATCCGCGCCAGCCGCCGCGCCTGTTTCGGCACATCTTCCAGCGCCAGTTGCAGCGCCTGCAAGCGGCGCATCATGCGCACCGCACTGACCCGATCATCCGGCAAGGGCACAGCTTTGGGCGGATACACAGGCTCATCCCAATCAAAACTGCGGATGCGCGGCTCACCCTTCACAGCCCGACGCGCCCGGCCGACAACAATCGGTTTTCGCGGATCGAACAGCGCGAAAGACGGCACAGGCTTGACCGGTCCACGCGCGATTTTCACCGTAACAGGCCGGATTACAGGCGTTCGCACAGGATGCGCACCCTCCTCCATCCGCTCCATCACGATCACAACCAGCCGCCGGAAAGCCGCCTCGGCGGGGCGCAAGACACGGAAAATCCCGCTCCGCTCAACCCGCGACAGCGTCTCCCCGCCGCCCGCCATCACCAGCAGCGCGGCAACCATCCGCAACAGCGCATCCCGATGCCGGTTTATGGCGAGTGTCCAGTCCATGTCGTCCTTCGTGTTAAAATCAGCAACACGAACAGAACATACCAAAAACTACATGTCAAGCCGCGCGCTGCAAACCATCCGAAACGATGCCATAACAGTGCCAGAGCGACGCCATATCTGTGAGTAAATGAAATCGGCTTTCATGGATGAGCCACATAGCACTGTCATTCCCGGCAAAGACCGGGAATCCGTTTTGCATATATCGCTGACACTCAACATGTGCAGCACTCCCCACAAAACAAAACCGTCATCATCTGCGAAGGCAGATGATCCGGTCTCGTTTCCCGATC
The DNA here is from genome assembly GCA_937944035.1 of uncultured Neomegalonema sp. Classification (GTDB taxonomy): domain Bacteria; phylum Pseudomonadota; class Alphaproteobacteria; order Rhodobacterales; family Rhodobacteraceae; genus JAHDDY01. The sequence continues at coordinate 1,465 of CALDZQ010000350.1, forward strand.
GACTGTTTCTCAATCAATCGGGTCCGGATTCTCTGCCGCAGTCTACCCTCGCGGAGGCACGGACAAGGATGACTGCGGCACTCAAATGAACCACCGTCACCCCGCCGCTTCGCGCGCTTCCTCCAGCTCCAGCCATTCCTCTTCAGCCTTCGCCAGCACAGCCTGACGGTCCGCCAGCGCGGCGGTCGCCTTCTCAAACTTCGCCGGATTCTCCGCATAAAGATTTGGCGAGGCCAGCAACGATTCAAGCTTCGCAATCTCCACCTCCAGACGGCTGATCTCTTCGGGCAGCTTCTCCAAACGGTGCGTTTGTTTGAACGACAGCTTTACGCCCTGCGCCTTCTTCGGCGCGGGGGCGGGCGCGACTGCGGCAGCTTGCTTAGAGCCACCCCCGCCCTTGCGCGGCTTGCCCCCGGCGTCACCCTGCCCGCCCGCTTTCTGCGCCTGATAATCGCTCCACCCGCCCGCGTATTCGATGGCCGTCCCGTTGCCCTCCATCGCAATCGTCGAGGTCGCGATCCGGTCGATAAAATCACGGTCGTGGCTGACCAAAATCAGCGTCCCGTCATACTCGCCCAGCAAATCCTGCAACAGGTCCAGCGTCTCGATGTCCAGATCGTTGGTCGGCTCATCGAGGACCAGCAGGTTCGATTCCCGCGCCATGATCTTCGCCAGCATCAACCGCGCCCGCTCGCCCCCCGACAGCGAGGATACCGGCCCCCGCGCCTGCCGCTCATCGAACAGGAATTCCTTCAGATACCCGACCACATGCTTGGGCCGCCCGCGCACCAAAATCTGGTCGTTCGAGCCTTTGACCCCCAGCAGCTTATCCTCGGTCAGCGCCTCCCACAGCGTCTGATCCTCGCGCAGTGACCGCGTCTGGTCCAGCGTCGCCACCTCCAGCTTGCTGCCCAGCCGGATCGTGCCACCGTCCGGCGCCAGCTCCCCGATCAGCATTTTCAGCATCGTCGTCTTGCCCGCCCCGTTCGGCCCGACCAGCGCCAGACGGTCCTTGCGCATGATTTTCGTCGAGAAATCGCTCACCAGCGTCCGCCCGTCATAGGCTTTGGAGATCTCCTTGGCCTCAACCACCAGCTTGCCGGAGGTTTGCCCCGATTCCAACGCCATTGCCGCCGTGCCGGCCCTGTGCAGATGCGTCTGCCGGCTCTCGCGCAGCGACGCCAGATCGGCAACCCGCCGCACATTCCGCTTGCGACGGCCCGACACCCCGTGAACGATCCAATGCTCCTCGCGCTTGATCTTCTGATCCAGCTTTTGCAGCGAGGCATCCTCCTCGTCGAACATCTTATCGCGCCAGTCCTCAAACCCCGCGAATCCCTTATCATTGCGCCGGATCACCCCGCGATCCAGCCACAGCGTCTCGGTCGTCACCTTCGACAACAACGCGCGGTCGTGGCTGATAAGCACATAGCCAACCCGCGTGCTGCGCAATGTTTCTTCCAGCCACTCAATCGCCGAAATATCGAGGTGGTTCGTCGGCTCGTCCAGCAGCATCAGGTCCGGCTCCGACGCCAGCAAGCGCGCCAGCGCCGCCCGCCGCTTCTCGCCCCCCGACGCGGTCGCCGGATCAAGGCTCTCGTCCAGCCGCAGCCCCTCCATCGCGATCTCGGCCTTATACCGCTCCTCCGGCTCGACATCGGCGGCGGCATAATCGCCGAGCGTGTCATAGCCGGACAGGTCGGGATCTTGCGGCAGATAAGACACTTTTTTCCCCGGCTGCACGAATCGCTCACCGGAATCATGCTGAATCAGCCCGGCGGCCACCTTCAGCAGCGTCGATTTGCCCGACCCGTTACGGCCGACAAGGCATAATCGGTCTCCTTCACCGACCGAAAAGCCCGCTCCCTCGAACAGGGGAGCGCCGCCAAATGTCAGAGATATGTCGCGAAGCGCCATAATTGGGGGTTTTGCCATTGAATGACCTCAGTTTGGACCCGTGAATCGGCGCAGTTCTTGCGAAAATGCATTCAGTCCGCATATAGACCTGCATGAGGTCTCCCGTCGATACTCTGGAGGAGTTTAAATTGAAACACCTGTTAACCACGCTCTGCACCGCAACCGCCCTGTTCGCCGCGCCCGTCATGGCCGAAGAGGGTTCTTTTAACGAAGACGCCGTCGCCGCCATGAAGGGCGGGATCGTGATCGAAGCCCCTTGGGCTGTATCACTTAAGGACGATGAGGTTCTGGTCTTTATGACGATCCACAACGGATCGAAAGAAACGGACACGATCAAATCGGTCAGCTCAAAAGCCGCCGACAGCGTCGCCATCGCCAAATTTGACGGCGGCGCGATGCAGAACTCCGAAGATCTGGACACGCTGGAAACGCCCAAAGGCGAGGCCACAAACCTCACCCAGGACGGCTTTCACCTGCGCCTCACCGATCTGAAAGAAAAGGTCAAATCGGGCGACACGATCCCGCTCAAACTGACCTTCGAGGACACCGGCGAGCTGATGGTCGATGTCTCCGTCGCGGTGATGAACTGATCTGAGGGGCGTTTGAGGAATACCACCAATGGTCTTTGGTGCTGACTCCGAAAACGCCCTTCCCCGCGCCCGACAGTTATCCCCGATCAGATCGGGTCATACCAAAGCCTCCTCACCCCTTCAGTGCCTGAACAAACCGGTCCGACAGATTCGGCTGCCCTTCCTGCGCCAGCCCTGACAGGTCAGCGACCAAATCCCGCACAGGCCCGCCATAGCGTGGTCCTTCTTGTGTCGCAGACAGCGTCAACGTCCCGTAATCCGCACCGATACGCGCTTCGGGAAAGCGTTTCAGCAACGCCTCAACCGCCGCAGATGCCGCCACCGCGCGGCTGAAAATCATCATATGCCCCGCCCCGGTATTCTCCACCAACGCCCCGTCACAGGCCGTCGCCGTGCGCTTGGCGATTTCCGCAACGGTCTCGCCCCGCGCGCTGATAATCACCAGCGCCGCTTCGCCGGCATCCTCACCGTCCGCCATCGGCAATCCCTCAGCGACCAGCGTTTCGCGCAACCGCTCATAGGTCAGCGCTTCGGCAACGCTGGTCGCCTCAGCGGGCCAGCCCTGTTGCTCAATCACGAAGGTCGCGGTCTTCTCGCCGTGATTCTCCAGCACGATTCCCTGCGCCCCTTCCAGATCACCGATCCACTCGTTGCTGGCCTTGAGCATCACACCCCCCGGCCCCGGCATATCGAACGCCAGCGAGACGGGCGCATCGATCACGCGGGCCACATACGCCCCTTGCGGCAGCACCATCGGCAAGTCGCGCCGCTCATGCGGCTCCAGCGTTTGCTGAATCACCGTCCGTCCGGACAGCGCGGGACCGCTGGCACAGGTGACACCGGACAGCGGCACACGAGTCGCGGAGTGGGGTTTGAAAACAATCTCCACCGTTCCGGCCGGCCGCGCGGCAACCTCCGCCCCGCAATAGCGACAGCCGAACGAGGCCGGAATATCCTTCAGCACCGCTTCCTCACGCGCCGTATTCCGGCAATGCGGGCAGCTCACACGGTAATACCGCTCCAGCGCGCCGTGCAGCATCCCCAGCAGACACGCCGTATGCGCCTCCCCCGCGCTGATGCCCAGCGCCCGCGCCACCCGCTTGGCCCGGATTTCGCCCAAATCACTTTCCGGCGCGGCCTTTAACCAGCCCAACAGTTGCGTCAGCAATGTCCGGTCATGCCCCGTCACCTGCGGCGGCAGCGACAGCGTGTCTTTAGCGGCTTTATTCCCGCTGGCGGCGAGATTCGAGAAAAAATCCCCCCTCGGCTTGCGGCAATGCGCATCGGCAATCCGCAACAGCTTTTCCAGCTTGCGCGCCTCCTCTTTCAGATGGCCGGATCTGATGAGCAGCGCCCCCAGCGTCCCGCGCGGTTCGGCTTCAACGGTATATGTTACATCCGTGCCGCCCTTCTTGCCCGGCTCCAAAATCAGTGTCGCCCGGACCATTTCCAGCGGCCCCGACTCATACAGCCGCACCCACCGCCACCAATGGTTCTTCGCCCACTCAAACGGGGGTTCCTCCCAGCGAACACGATCATTTGACGAATCGAACTCGCCATAGCGTCGGCGCATCCCGTCCCCGTCAATCGTCTCGCGCAGCCGGTAACGCGGCAGGCCCAGCGCTTCGTTCAGATGCGCGGTGTCAGACACCAGAGGCCACAAAGCCTCACGGGACGCGGATAACGGCCACGTCCAGCTTTTTTCGATAAGACGTTTTGACATGCCCCCGCCTCTCGTCTGTCCGGTCATTAGTGGCCTATGACAAAGGCTGCGAAACAGCAAGACGTTGCCTTGCGCCATACACGCAGCATCCCTATTGTACGGATTAAATTATCCGCTGAATTTAAGACGAAAGTGAGCCGCCCAAATGCTCGGAGCCCTGCGCAACTCGGTCAACACATGGACCGCCAAAATTTTGCTCGCCCTGCTGGTCATCAGCTTTGCGGCTTGGGGCATCTCGGATGTGTTCATCAACCGGACCGCCACCACCGTCGCAACGGTGGGCGAAGCCGAGATCAGCACACAAGAATTCGCCACGGCGCTTTCCGATAACATCCGCGATTTGCAACGCCGCACCGGACGGGCGATTTCGGTATCCGAGGCGCGTGAGGCGGGCCTCGACCAGATGGTCATGGCGCGGATCACGACCCAGGCGGCTCTTGACGAGGAAGCCCGCGCCTTCGGCATCTCGGCCTCTCCCGCCGCCATCCGCACGGCGATTGAGAATTCTCCGGCGTTCCAGAACATCTCCGGCCAGTTTGACCGCTTCAGTTACGAATCGCGCCTTCAATATCAGGGGCTTAACACCCGCGAATTCGAGGAAACCGTGCGCGAAGACCTCTCCCGCGAGGCGATGCTGCAAGTTGTCGGCGTCGGCACATCCGCGCCCCGTGTGCTGGCCGAGACGCTGCACCGGTTCCGCGCCGAGCAGCGGGTTTTTGAATACATCGCACTCGATCTCGATTCCGCCCCTGATCCCGGCGAACCGACCGCAGAACAGCTTGCCGCTTTCCACAAAGACAACGCCGCACAGTTCAGCGCCCCCGAATACCGCAAAATCAACGCCGCATGGATGACCGATACCACCATCGCAGCGGGTATCGAGATTGAGCAGGACCGCATCGTCCAGGCTTACGGCGCGCGCTCTGCGGAATTCACCACCCCCGCAACCCGCACCGTGGATCAACTGTTGTTCAAAACCGAAGAAGCGGCAACCGCCGCCGAAACCCGGATCAGCGGCGGCGAGCCATTCGGCAAAGTCGCACAGGAAATCGGCGGGGAGGCCGCGCTGACATCGCTCGGCACAGTCCCCCGCTCCGGCCTGCCCGAAGTGCTCGCCAATGCCGCCTTTGACGCGAAAGAGCCGGGCGTGATCGGTCCCGTGAAAACCGTTTTCGGCTGGACATTGCTGAATATCAGCGCGGTACAACTCGAAAGCATCCGCCCGCTTGAGGATGTCCAAGACCAAATCCGCAATGACCTCGCCCTCATCGAAGCGCGCACCCTTATGGGCGAAGAATCGGTTGCTTTTGACGATGAAATCGCAGGCGGCGCCTCTTTGCAGGAAGTCGCCAACCGCACCGTCGCAACCTATCTGACGCTTGACGCGGTGGACGAGAACGGCCTCGACTCCGAAGGCAACGCGATCACCACTCTGCCCACAGTCCCCGGCTTCCTGACCAGCGTGTTCGGCGCAAGCGTCGATGAAGACCCGATTATGATCGAGGCCGATGGCGGTGGCATCTACGCCTTCAAGGTCGAAGAAATCACCGAAGCCGCCCTGCGCGACCTCGACACCGTCAAAGACGAAGTCACCGCCGCATGGCAGCGCGCGCAACGCGAGCAAGCCCTGATCGGGCAGGCCGCCGCCATCAAAACGCGCCTTGAAGCGGGCGAGACCCTCGCCGACATCGCCGAAGAGCGCGAGGCGACCACGGCGAAATCCCCGCCCCTGCGCCGCTCCTCCAGTTCCGGCGTCGTATCCGAGGCCATCACCGCGAAAATGTTCGCCTCCGCCATCGGCGATGCCATCGAAGGCAGCGCGGCCACGGGTGACGGCTCGTATCTCATCGGGACGCTTGCCGAGATCGTTGACGCGGGCGCGGATGCCGAAAACGATGCGATTGACCGCGTTGCCGAAGGCTACTCACGTCAAATGGCCAATGACATGGTGCAAACATTCTCCCGCAGCGCGATGGACCGCCACCCGACGCTGATCTACCCCGGCGTGGTTGACGCAACCCTGTCCGAACTCGGCCAACGGTACTGATCCGCCATGATAAACCCCGCTTTTGAGGACTTCGCCACGCGCTATGATTCCGGCGAAGCGTCGGTGCTGTGGGCCACCCGCATCGCCGACATCGACACCCCCGTCTCGCTGATGCTCAAGCTGGCGCAGGCTCGCAAAGACAGCTTCCTGCTCGAATCCGTCAAGGGCGCGAACGAGCGGGGCCGCTATTCGGTGATCGGCCTCAAACCGGACCTGATCTGGCGGTGTCGTGGCGACGTGGCGGAGATCAACCGCTCCGTCCGTTGGGACGCCGACTCATTCGAGACCGACACACGCCCCCCTCTCGACAGCTTGCGCGCGATCATCGCCGAAAGCGCCATAGACATGCCCGACACCCTGCCCCCGATGGCGGCGGGATTGTTCGGCTACCTCGGCTACGACATGATCCGCCACGTCGAGAAACTACCCGAGCCAAACCCGGACCCTCTCGGCCTGCCCGACGCCGTCCTCACCCGCCCGACACTGGTGGCAATCGTGGACAATGTCGCAGATCTCGTGACGCTGGTAACGCCGGTCAGGCCGCAAGAGGGTGTCGATGCCCGCGCCGCCTACGCCCGCGCTGCCGAGCGCCTGTCGGATGCGTTGGACGACCTCGACCGTGCCCTGCCTTTAGACGCGGCCCTGCCCGCTGATCTCGAACACACGGGCGAAGCGGTGTCCAACACCACGACCGAAGAATACTACGCGATGGTCGAAAAAGCGCGCGACTACATCCAGGCGGGCGACATCTTCCAGGTCGTCCCGTCCCAACGCTGGACCACCCCTTTCGCCTTGCCCCCCTTCGCTCTCTACCGGGCACTGCGCCGCACGAATCCATCGCCCTACATGTATTTCTTCAACGTGGGCGATTTCCAGATCGTCGGGGCCAGCCCTGAAATCCTCGTCCGCCTGCGCGACAACACCGTCACCGTCCGCCCCATCGCCGGAACCCGCCCGCGCGGCGCAACCCCCGCCGAAGACGACGCGCTGCAAGCCGACCTGCTGGCCGACCCGAAAGAACTCGCCGAGCACCTCATGCTGCTGGACTTGGGCCGCAACGACGTGGGCCGCGTTGCCAAAATCGGCACCGTCGATCCGAACGAGCAATTCACCGTCGAACGCTACAGCCACGTCATGCACATCGTTTCAAATGTCGAGGGTGAAATCCGCGACGACGTGGATTGCGTTGACGCTCTGCTCGCCGGATTGCCCGCCGGAACCGTCTCCGGCGCACCCAAAATCCGCGCGATGGAGATCATCGACGAGCTGGAAAAAGAAAAACGCGGCATCTACGCGGGCGCCGTCGGCTATTTCGGCGCGGGCGGAGAGATGGACACCGCCATCGCCCTGCGCACCGCTGTTGTGAAAGACGGCAAAATGTACGTGCAGGCGGGCGGCGGCGTCGTCTGGGACTCCGACCCCGAAGCCGAGCGCATGGAAACCATCAACAAATCCAAAGCCCTCTTCACCGCCGCCGC